>NZ_CAWNTB010000145.1:0-120063 GCF_963877065.1 Vibrio sp. V01_P9A10T6 | reverse complement strand
ATGCAATGTTGTTTTATTTCTAACGTTTTATTAAAAATTAATTTAAAGGAACGGGTGATGAATTATCAGGTCACGAAGCTCCACCCTTTTGGAGTAAAAATAGAAGAAAATGGATTAAAAATTCCCATTAGCGAAGTACCAATAGCACTACTGCGTAAACTATTTATTGAGCATCAGTTGGTATTGATACGTGGATTTAAAGCCTTTGAACAGGCCGAGCAATTTGCGGAATATTGCGAGCAATGGGGAGAGATCAGTATTTGGCCATTTGGCAAAGTGTTAGATTTAATTCAAAAAGATCAGCCAAAGGACCATATTTTTGATAGTAGCTATATGCCGCTGCATTGGGATGGCATGTTTCGTCCTCAAGTGCCTGAATATCAGATATTTCAATGTGTTCAAGCGCCATTGCCAGCACAAGGCGGCCGGACGACCTTCACTCATACAACCAAGGCGCTACAGAACGCAACCGAACAGCAGCGCTCATTGTGGCGAAAAGTCACGGGGCACTACCAGCGAGAGATGGAGTTCTATTGCAGTCACACCATTTCCCCGATTATTGCTCAACACCCCTATCACTCACACGAGGTCATTCGTTACGCCGAACCACATTTCGCTGAACGTGGCGATTTGCTAAACCCACCAAATGTGACCTTTAGTGGCATTGATAGTGAGCAAATAGCTGGGTTCCACCGTAGCTTACGTGACGCACTGTATGACCCTCGTCATTTTTATGCTCACGAGTGGCAAAATGATGATGTGGTCATTACGGATAATTTTAACTTACTGCATGGTCGAGAAAGCTTTTTATCGCATACCCCACGTCATATCCGTCGAGTTCAGGTGCTAAGCGATCCACCGTTTGATAACCCAAGTTTGGAGTCTTACCGATGAGTGATTACCACACAGATATTATGATCGTTGGAGCCGGCCCTGTCGGGCTTATGTGCCACTATTTAGCGCAGCGCTGCGGTCTGAACTCACAAATTATTGATAAATCTAATGGGCCACTGGTGGTCGGACGGGCCGATGCGCTTAATGCTCGAACTCTGCAGTTACTTGATATCGTTGACTTATTTGAGCCACTTTACGTGCAAGGCAAACCCTGTAATACCAGTTCGGTATGGGCTGATGGTCAATTTTTGTCACGCCAGTCTCATTGGTGGACAGCTCTGCAAGGCTGCTTCTATCCTCACTTTTTGATGTTGGGGCAAGCACATATTGAAAAAGCGCTAGATAGTGCAGTCAAAGCGCAGAACGCGGCCGTGCGCCGTGGTTTATCTGTGGTCGATATCACTGTTGATGATCAAGGCTGCGTGACGGAACTGAGCAGTGGCGAGCGAGTTCGTTCACGTTACGTGATTGGTGCAGACGGTGGGCGCTCTTTTGTACGTCAGCATTTTTCGATTCCATTTGAAATCGAGAGACCAGAAATTATCTGGGCGGTGATTGATGGTGTTATTGAGTCAGATTTTCCGAAAGTGCCAGAAATCATCGTATTTCAGACTGAGACGTCAGATGTTGCCTGGATTCCACGTGAAGGTGATTTGGATCGTTTTTATATCCGTATGGACACCGAAGAGTTTACTCAGCAAGAGGTTATCGAGCGCATTAACCGAGCAATGTCGCCGCATTCACTGACGTTTAAGCAGGTTGAGTGGTTTTCTTATTTCTCGGTTAAGGAGTCTGTTGCAGAACGGTATGACCACCAGCAACGGGTATTTCTAGCAGGAGATGCCTGCCATATACATTCGGTCAATGGCGGGCAAGGGCTCAATACCGGAGTTGCTGACGCGTTCAATTTGATCTGGAAGCTCAATATGGTGTTGCGTGGTCAGGCATCACCTACGCTGCTGGACAGTTATCAGGCTGAGCGCCAACCAGTGGCTCGCAGTGTGATTGAAAGCTCTGGTGCATTGGTGCGTGCAACTAAATACTCAGAACGAGGAACCCATGCGGAGGACTATGTACAAATCGTTGAACAGCGAGCTGGTAACATCACAGGTATGGGCATTGGGTATGGCAATGGTGGCTTAAACGGTTCTCGAGTGTATGACTTTGAGATGCATAGCGATCAGCAGAGTTGCCGCTTTTATCAATGGCTAGATTACCGCTCCTTTACGCTTCTGTTAACTGGCGATGCTGAGTTACCACCAGAAATTCCTCCGTTTGTGCGTTGCCTTCATCTGTACGATCAAGCGAAGCCTGGGCAGTATTGGAGTGAGAGTTCATTCTACCAGGGGCAGGCTTTACTGATCCGCCCTGATGGTTATATTGCGGCTTTCGCGTCGCTTGCGCACGCGGCTGAACTGTTAGCTGGCCTATAAACTTTTTAACCGGGAGTGAAGGCCGAGGGTTCTGCATCATTCCGTCAATGGTCTTCGCCTTTAATAAGGAAACACTATGCTTGATCATCAACAGCAGCAATGTGTGGATAATATTGCTTTTATTTTATTAGACCAATTATTAGCACAAACAGACGCCACTTTTACTGGGTATCAGAAGTTAAAAATGCAGATAGCTCAGTGTGTCATTGAAAACAAAGTCATTACATTATTACTGCCTGCTTTTCCATGTAAAACGAATAACCTAGATAAGGTATTAGGTTATAAGCCTGACTTGGGTGAATATCGAGTTTTACAAAAATTTGTTAATGCCATTCGTGATATTCAATCTGTCTATTCTCCAGGAGTGATGTTTTACATTTTTTCTGATTATCATACATTTTCTGATTATATTAATGTCGATTTAGAACATCACTACACTTATTCTGATGAATTACGGAATATGGTGGAAAATATGAACGCCAGTGATTGTCTCAAAATTATAAACTTTGAGCACTTCTCTGCGTTTGATGACTTAAATGAATATCAATATTTCAATGGATTAAAGCAGCGCTTTGGTGATGCGGAATATGAGCGTGATTTTGCACGTCTTAAACAGCATGATAATGCAATGCACCATACCTATCTGGGCTTGAAAAAATTCATGCATCAAGATCAGAGATATGCGCTTGCTCCACTGAGTTATAAGAAGCGACGTGAGCGCCTAGCCCTTATGGCTAAAGGAATGATGGTGCAAGGACGTGCACTCGATAATTTCCTCAATACTCATTTGAGCCACGCTATTCGTCTCAGCATTCATGAACACCCAATGCAAGGCAAAAAATATTCGCTGTTTCTTTTTGATGAGCGATCGTTTAAGACGCCTTGGCATACTTGTGTCTTATTTGATGCTTGCCGCGGAGAATTTATTATTGATACGCAGGCCAATCACAAACAACGTGAAGGCGTGATTATTCCCGTAATGCATCAAGGAACGCTGTGGTGTTTACTGCGTTTCAATATCGAAGACGCTAACGAGGCACAGTTGATGCGTGAGGTAAAAGCTACTCTACAAACAGAGCAGTTTGGCTTGACGTTAGAGTCACACCATGGATGCTCACTGACCGCGCTACCGCAGGCTCAAGTGAGCCAATTAGTAAAGGCGTTCTCTGCTGTCTGTTTAAAAGGCTTTAGCCCGTTGCCTCAAGCTTCATTTTGGTCTTCGTGGTTTGCCGGAAATCATGCTCTGCTTCCGGAAGAATATGTTCGGAGTAGTGCATTAGCAGAGCCCAGTTGGTACGGGCTCAAAACACCGTCAACGAGCATAGCGCGTCGCTATTCTTATACTGACATGACTCCTGATGAATGGGCGATTTACTGTTCATCTGCTCCGCTGAAGGTTAACTTACTGGATGCCTCACTGGCTGCGTTGTGTCTTAATGGTCAAGCAAGTGGTTGGCTGAAAAATACCATTGTGCAGTACGATGATACGGCTACTTATCCTGTGATTATGTCGGGGGATTGGGGAATGAATTTACGCTGGAGCCCATCATTGGCGAAGCATATATCGTCGTCGACTGAAATTGACAATATCAATCAAGTAGCCAATGTTTTAACTCCTATTCTTGAACGTTCACAAGTACAGCATGTTTTTGATTTACAACTTGGCGATATATTACTGGTGAATAACCACACCGTACTTCGTTATGGCGTGTTATCCGAAACAGAATTAGCGGTGCGTCAGCCTTATTCGGTAAATTCCCCTTGGCAGCCTCATAACAAACAACCAAGTAGTGAGCATTTACAAGAAAGCCCTGCTTAAATAAACGACATTTTTAGGAAATAAGCATGAAGAGCCAAGTAAGCGGGTTACTTGGCTTTATTTTTATGGATCATTAACTATGGGATAGATTTATTTTATCGTTGTTTCCGTTCTCTTATTCGACCATACGATGAGAAGTGTTACTTTCAAATGAGAGTAAGTAAAATAATGATCACAACCGAACTGGTTACATAATGAACGAATGTGCAAATTGTGTATTTAGCACAGAATCGATAACTTCTTGCCTTTCCAAACCAGTATTGCACAATAGCGCCTCTCGCTGACTTTTACCCAGAGCGTTTTAATTCACATGCTACTTATTATCGATAACTACGATTCGTTTACCTACAACTTGTACCAATACTTCTGTGAGCTGGGAGTTCAAGTGACGGTGGTGCGTAATGATGAAATCGATATCGCTGGCATTGAAGCGCTCAGCCCAACGCATCTGGTGATTTCCCCTGGGCCTTGCACGCCGAATGAGGCGGGAATTTCACTGGCCGCGATTGAACATTTTGCGGGTAAACTACCTATCTTAGGAGTCTGCCTTGGGCATCAAGCCATTGCGCAAGTGTTTGGCGGGCAAGTGGTGCGAGCCAAAAAGGTGATGCATGGTAAAACCTCACCGATCCAACACACCAACCGTGGCCTCTTTCTAGGGCTCAATAACCCGTTAACCGTTACTCGCTACCACTCGTTGGTGGTCAAAGCTGATTCTCTTGCGGACTGTTTTGAGCTCACCGCTTGGACTCAACAGGCCGATGGTTCGATGGACGAAATCATGGGTTACCAACATAAAATACTGCCAATTGATGCCGTGCAGTTTCATCCTGAATCAATTAAAACAGAACAGGGCCATCAACTGCTCGCAAATTTTTTGCGCCGTTGAACCATTCTCAACCGGACTGCGATCACCTTTCTTAACATTTTCCTCATCATTTCTGCTGTTTTTTATCTTTGCAATATTATGCACCATACATCCTGTTGGAATGAGGGATGGCTTGTCGCCTCAAGGCCTTGTTGTGCTTATTTATATTATTTATAAAAAAGTGCTTCATAAAAGAGGTGACTTAATGCATAAATAATCATAAGTAGTGACGATTATCGGTACTTCTGCCGATCTAAAAGAATAAATCACTATTGAAATGGTTAATAATTTGTAAATACAATGCTGCATTAGCTAAAAAGCAAAACAATATCTTCCACTCAAGCGTTTAATAGGAAGATCGCAATCTGCTTGGCATGCGGTATCAAGAGGGAATGTGTAATGACAGTGGAAAATAGTGTAGATCGCAGTCTGTTTGATGAGGTGATGGTCCCTTGTTATAACCCGATGGAAATGATTCCAGTTAAAGGGCAGGGCTCTCGAGTGTGGGATCAACAGGGTCATGAATACATCGACTTTGCTGGCGGTATTGCAGTGAATTGTTTGGGCCATTGCCATCCGGCGATGGTTGATGCGATCACCAAGCAAGCCAATAAGTTGTGGCATCTCAGTAACGTGATGACTAATGAGCCTGCTTTGCGCTTGGCGAAAAAATTAACGCAAGTCAGTTTTGCTGAAAAGGTGTTTTTTGCTAACTCCGGCGCGGAAGCTAATGAAGCGGCGCTCAAACTGGCGCGTCGCTGGGCCGCTGATGTCCATGGTGAACAAAAATCAGAAATCATCGCCTTTAACCAAGGCTTCCACGGCCGCACTTTCTTTACAGTGACGGTCGGGGGGCAAGCGACTTATTCCGATGGATTTGGTCCTAAACCTGCGGATGTTACCCACCTACCGTATAACGATATTGAAGCGTTGCAAGCACACATCTCTGATCGCACTTGTGCGGTAATGATGGAACCCTTGCAAGGCGAGGGTGGCATTGTGTCGCCTTCGGCTGAGTTTGTCCAAGCCGTGCGTGAATTGTGCAATAAGCACAACGCCCTGTTGATCTTTGATGAAGTGCAAACCGGTAATGGCCGCACTGGTGAGTTCTATGCTTATCAAGGATTGGGCGTCACGCCGGATATTTTAAGTACCGCGAAATCACTCGGTGGCGGCTTCCCTATTGGCGCTATGCTCACCACAAACGAATTAGCCGCGCATTTTAAAGTGGGCACTCACGGTTCGACTTATGGTGGCAACCCACTGGCTTGCGCGGTAGCAGAAGCGGTAGTTAATGTGGTTAGCCAGCCAGAAACCTTGGCTGGCGTGAAAGAGCGTGAAGCGCTCTTTCGTGAAGGATTGGCTAACATTAATGAGAAGTACCACATTTTTAGTGAAATCCGTGGTAAAGGTCTACTGCTTGGCGCGGCATTAAATGAGCAGTGGCAAGGTCGCGCTCGCGATATCCTACAAGCCGCGGGCAAGCAAGGTTTACTGGTGTTGGTTGCGGGTATGAACGTGGTTCGTATGACGCCTTCATTAGTGATCACCAAACAAGAAATAGAAGAAGGCTTAGCAAGATTAGATAAAGCTATTGCATCACTCATGTAGTGAAAAAGCCTAGCAGCCCAAGGTAGGATGCCTTGGGCCACTTCAAGCATCTGGAGGGAAGTATTGATGCTAGTTGTTCGCCCTATCGCAATGTCGGACTACGATGCGCTACACACATGCGCTATTGAATCCGGTCACGGGTTTACATCACTACCCGTGAATGAAAAGCTCTTAACCAACCGTATTACTCATTCTGAATACAGCTTCGCTAAACCCGACGTCTCAGAGCCAGGAGATGAAGGTTACCTGATGGTCGGTTTTGATTCTGAAACCGGTGAGGTAGCAGGGACGACTGGCGTTGAAGCATCGATTGGCCATGACGTGCCGTTCTATTCTTATCACATCAGCACGATCGTGCATTCGTCGCCTAAGCTGAAGGTTAACAATACCGTCAAGTTGCTTACTTTTGGTAATAACTACACTGGATGCAGTGAAATTTGTACGCTTTTTTTACGCCCAGATTTTCGTCAAGGGTTGAATGGGCGTTTGATGTCGAAATGCCGTTTTCTGATGATGGCGGAACACCCACATCGTTTTTCTAAAACCATCTTTGCTGAAATGCGTGGTGTGTCTGATGCCGAAGGCAACTCGCCCTTTTGGCAATGGCTGCAAGAGCATTTTTTCTCGATTGATTTCACTATGGCTGATTATTTAACCGGCATTGGTAAAAAAGGGTTTATTGCTGATCTGATGCCCAAACTGCCGATTTACGTCAACTTATTGAGTAAAGAGGCACAGGCGGTGATTGGTCAAGTGCATGACAATACCCGTCCAGCGTTAACGCTACTCGAGCGCGAAGGATTCACCTGCCGTAACTATGTAGACATTTTTGATGCAGGTCCAACGGTTGAGTGCGATTTGCGCAATATCGAATCCGTACGTCACTCGGTGCGAGCTAAAGTGGAAGTGGCCGAGCATTCAAGCTCGCAAGATTATCTTATCTGCAATAGCTCGTTTGAAAACTTTCGTGCTACTGCTGCAAAAGGTGCTTATAACCGCGAAACGGAAACGGTGATCATCTCACCTAAAGTGGCGCAAGCTCTATTGGTTGATAGTGGTGATTTTGTTCGAATTTTGGCGCAGTAAAATAGGTACATTGGAAGGTAAGGATTAACAGATGACTCAGTGGATTGCAGGTGAATGGTTAGCTGGACAAGGCGAGGCAATGCTTTCGCTTAGCCCCTATAACAATGAGACGATTTGGCAGGGCGATAGCGCCACACCCGCGCAAGTAGAAGCTGCGGTAACGGCGGCAAGAGTCGCATTTATAGAGTGGAAAAAACGTCCTTTTGTTGAGCGTGAGCAATATGTCTTAGCCTTCGCTGAAAAAGTGAAACAGCGCAGTGAAGAGCTTGCGCAGATCATCGCCAAAGAGACAGGAAAGCCACTCTGGGAAACGCGTACTGAAGCGGCAGCGGTGGCGGGTAAAATCGCTATATCCATTCGAGCTTATCATGATCGCACTGGTGAAAACACACGCGAAGCAGCGGGTAATCAACTGGTATTGCGTCATCGTCCATTGGGCGTTCTTGCGGTTTTTGGTCCGTATAATTTCCCTGCCCACCTGCCGAATGGTCATATTGTGCCTGCACTTTTAGCGGGTAATACGGTTGTGTTTAAACCTTCAGAGCAGACTCCGTGGACTGGTGAGTTTGTGATGAAGTTGTGGCAAGAAGCAGGCCTACCTGCGGGTGTACTTAACCTAGTGCAGGGCGCGAAGGAAACGGGTATTGCGCTTGCTCAGGCCAAAGGCATTGATGGCCTTCTTTTTACTGGCAGCGCCAATACAGGTCATTTACTCCATCGCCAGTTTGCTGGGCAGCCGGGGAAAATGCTGGCTTTAGAAATGGGCGGCAACAACCCAATGGTTATCTCCAAGCAGTATGGCGAGCTTGATGCGGCAGTGTATACCATTATTCAATCCGCATTTTTAAGTGCAGGCCAGCGGTGTACCTGTGCGCGGCGTCTTTATGTTCCAGAGGGAAATGAAGGCGATCGATTGCTTGAAAAGCTGGTCAGTGCCACTCAAAAATTGCGTATTGATCACCCCTTTGCTGAGCCAGCACCTTTTATGGGGCCACAAATATCACAAGCGGCGGCGCAGTTCATTCTTGCTGCTCAGGACAATTTACGCGCCTTGGGTGGCGTCAGCTTGCTGGCCGCGACGCCTTTGCAGGCGGCGTTTGTCACTCCGGGCATTATTGATGTCACCGCAGTTAGCCAATTGCCTGATGAAGAGTATTTCGGACCATTGTTACAAGTCGTGCGTTACCAAAGCTTAGAGCAAGCGGTACAACTGGCTAATGAAACTCGCTTTGGTTTATCGGCAGGCTTAGTGTCGACCAATGATGCCGAATGGGACTACTTTGTCGATCATATCCGCGCTGGCATTGTAAATCGTAATCGACAATTAACCGGAGCCAGTGGTGATGCACCGTTTGGTGGGCCGGGAGCGTCGGGAAATTTAAGACCAAGCGCCTATTACGCGGCCGATTACTGCGCATACCCAATGGCATCAATGGAAGGCCGTTCGACAGAACTGCCTGCCACGCTCAGCCCCGGGGTTGAGTTATAGCAGTAAACTTTATCTAAAACCCCATGCCTACTAGCATGGTTTAAACCGAACACAGACAAGGAGGCGTTATGACGCCAACCGTTTTATTTCAATCATTATGGAATGACTACATTCAGCGCCTTTGCCCTTCTGCCGACAAAGTCCATCACTTGCTTCAAGAAGAGGAAGCGTTGATTAATGACCATATTGCGTTGCGAACCTTCAATGTTGCACCATTAGGTATTGAAACGCTGGCTAAGCCTTTTCTTGCCTTAGGCTACGTTGCCTGTGGTGATTATGTGTTTGAAAGTAAGAAGCTGGTAGCGAAGCACTATGAACACCCTGATCCGACCCAGCCTAAAGTATTCATAAGCGAGCTGAAAGTGGAAGAGTGCTCACCTGCACTCCAAGCCATTGTGGAGAAGCTGGTACATCAAGTCGATAGCAATAAATTAAACAGCAGTGACTTTTTATATGGCGGTCGCCTGTGGCAACTAAGCTACAGCGATTATTTGCAGCTTACCAAGGAAAGTGAATACGCCGCTTGGTTGGCGGCGCATGGCTATGGCGCAAACCATTTCACTGTTAGTGTTAATCAACTGCAGGCGTTTAATGAAGTGAAAGCGGTCAATGATCACTTACGCCAAGCGGGTTTTACCATCAATGAAAATGGTGGAGAAGTGAAAGGTACACCTGATGTGCTGCTTGAGCAGTCGTCGACCATGGCCGATAAAGTACCGGTGCAATTTACGGAAGGGGTGGAGGTGATTCCCGGTGGATTCTATGAATTTGCCAAACGCTATCCAATGGCCAACGGTGAACTCTATAGCGGCTTTGTGGCGGCCTCTGCAGATAAGATATTTGAAAGCACAAATAGCTAACAATAAGGGCTGATAAAGACACAGGCCAGTGGCATTACCTCCACTGGCCTTTTTTACAACAAAAGTAGCTTAGATTTAAGGTGTGTAAACCACTTTGACTTGGTCTGTGACTTCGCTTGAGTCGATATAACCAATTGCTGCTGCATTTTGGCTCACTTCAGCGATAGCTGCGGCACTTGAAGCAACGGTTTTGGGTGGGTTAGCTTTGCCAGTAAAAACCAATTTTGCCCAATAAGCTTGTAGCTGAGACTCTGATTTATTCGTGACCTTTTCGTGAAACTCAATGCGTATCGGCGTACCATCAGCGTACTCAATCACAATCGGTTCAGTGCCATTCGGGAGCTGTTTTAATTTGCCTAAAAATAGCTTTTTCACATCACTATCGCTTAGTTGGTCAACACCACTCAGGTTACTTATCACAACAGGTGCAGAGAATGCAGACAATGACAAGGTCGATAAGCTCAAGAGCATTAAGATAGTTTTAATCATTCTGCACTCCTTAAAAAACGCCATCAAGGCGAATAGAGTAAATCAAAGAGTCATCTTCTAATGCTTTGCCTGTATTGCCAAAGTTAGTACTACCGATGAGGCCTGAGGTATCACCAAAATTATCGATCATAGTGACATCTGCTTTAATGGATAAGTTAGAGAGCAAGTCATAACGGACACCAGCGGAGTATGCATTACGCTCTGCATCGAACAACCAAGCGCTTGGAATATTGGCTGTGCCAGTATTGATCAACTTACCGATGCGCTCGTCGTCATCTTTGGTTCTAAGTGTTGCTACGCTAACATAAGGCACCCAAGACTGAATCCGATAACCTAAGGTTGCATACGCGGAGTCGACATCTGAATATTGTCCTTCGACTTCGGTACGAGTTAGCTCTGTGACAAAGAGCAGTGAGCCATTGTCATAGCTTAAGCCTGTACCATAGAATTTAGCGATAGTATCTGGAGCGACAACTTGTTTAAATACGCTGTGTCCTGATGTGATTTTTGTCGTGCCGTAGACGGCTCGTATGGTTAGATAATCGTAATTCCAACCTAGACTGGCGCCATACATATAGTTGTATTCTGTATTATTGTCAGACGTTTTACTTTGGCCTGCAAAGGCTTGTAAGTAGAGGGTTGACTCATCCATTTCCACGTCATAGGCGATATCACCGCCTAAGTAAGAGTTGAATGGCACATTGCCATAAACTTCAACGGGCGGTCGAGCCCAGGGCTGGGCAAAGCCTACATCAATATAATCAGAGTACATATAGAGAGGTACACGCAACTTACCCGCTCTGACGGTAACGTAGTTATCAAATGTGTGTTTGAGATAAGCCCATTCTATGTCGGGTGAGAAGTCATCACTGCCACGTGCGATTAACTGAGTGACGAAACTGGTTTTATCCGCCAAACTAAACTCGGCTTGAAGCCCAACTAAACTCAGTTCATCAAAGCTATAACTGTCTCTGGAACTTGCATAGCCTAGCTTGTTACTCGAACGAGTCACTCCCACACTAAAGAACCCATTGAATTTGATACTGTCTTGCCAGCTACTGCTGGATGAGCTTTTCAGTATCGCCAATTCATTTTCTAGCTGCGAAACTCGTGCTTCAACCGATTCATCGGCGATACTAAGCCCGGGTAATAGCATTAGGGCAGGGTAAAGGCTGTATTTTGCTTTTATCATGATTACTCCTATGTATCGAAAATGGCATCATGCCGTTCACTTTCACATACTGCAGAGAGTGAGTTTTACTGAGAATTTAAACTTTATATTGTCGAATAACCTCGCTGAGGTTTTGTGTGACGCTTTGGATGTCCGTACTGATCCCATCCAGTGCTCGAGAGCCGTCAGACACTGAGCGGGAGATTTCATCCATATCTTGTATGTTGTCGAAAATGATTTTTGAAGTGCGGTTTTGTTCTTCTGTCGCGGCGGCAATTTGTTGGTTGAGCTGAACAATACTTTTAACTTTCTCCGTGATATTGACCAAAGCCACTCCAGATTGCTCAGACTCAGATACTGTATTGGAGGCACTTTGTTGTCCTTTGGTCATGGCATCCACAACTAATGATGAGCCCTTTTGTATTTTTTCAAGAACTTGTTGAATTTCTTCAGTAGAGGATTGAGTGCGAGAGGCTAAAGTCCGAACTTCATCGGCAACCACGGCGAACCCTCGCCCTTGTTCACCAGCTCGAGCAGCTTCTATCGCGGCATTTAAGGCAAGTAAATTCGTTTGCTCGGCAATGCTGCGGATTGTGTTTAAGATCACTCCCGCATTATTGGTATAAGATTCGAGCTCATTTACCACTTGAGCGGCTTGGTTGACGTCTTTGGCTAAGTGTTCAATCGAGACAATCGTGCTTTCTACAACTGCGCTGCCAGTTTGCGCCGTATCATTTGCTGAAGTGGCTTCTGAAGAAGCGAATGCTGCATTTTCAGCAATAGAGGTCACGCTATCGGAAAGAGAGTTCACCGCAGAAGAGACCGATTGCATGATGTTTTCTTGAGAGCGAACTTGTTGTGACGTGTTGGAACTGGTACTAGAAAGCCGTGATGAAACACTTTCTAAAGTGGCAATGGTTTCACGAGTTGAATTTAAACTTTTATGTATTTTAGAAATGAATTGGTTAAACCAATATACTAAATCGGCTACTTCATCACGGCCATTATAATTAATACGAACCGTGAGGTCGCCTTCCCCTTCGGCTATTTCTCTTAGCGATCCGGTGACTTGTTCAATTGAGCTAACTACGCTTTTTATTACGACCAATGCCACGATAATTAAGACGAGAATAGTTACCGCCCCTAAACCTATGCCGATGTGAATGGAACGTTGAGCCGATGAAATCGTCTCCTCTACGGTTTGATTGAAATCGACATTACTGGCTTCAACTAACGCTTTAAATTCACTATTTAATTGTTCTAAAAATTCGTTCGACTGTTTTGCTCTGGCAGGTAAAGTCGCAAAATCTGTGCTGCCATCAATAAGTGATGCTGCAATATCAAACGCAATTTCTTGATAGCTATTGAGTAATCTCTTTAGGTTCTCAACGAGAGCCGCGTGTTGAGGTGACACTCTTTTTAAATTATTGAGCTCCTCATTGATTAAGTTTAAGTAGTTTTTAGCGCTGTCCATCAGTTCATCATCACCAGTGCTAACCGCAGTTTGCAGTGCTTGGTCTAGATTTTTTATAGTATTGCGAGCATTAGTTACTGAGCTTAATGCGGGGAAATATTCATCGCGTATCTGCTCAATACTGAGTTGAGTCTGGGTTTGAACTTGGTATTGTTGAAATAAAAATACGGCAAACCCGACAATGGCAATAATAGATAGAATTCCTACCTTATGCTTTATTTTTAATTTATGAGCAATATCCATATTTCCCACCATTCACATCGAGATTATTACGTACTATGTCAATACGTTAGGTATTTTTATCTGTGAAATTAGTATAGTTCAGATTTTTTTAAGTGATGAACGGATGAGAGATAATTTAAGCGAATGGAAATAATTCAAAGAGTTGGCGAAATAAAAAAAAGAGCCAGTAAAACTGGCTCTTTAATCAAGGTGTTTGCGTTTGAGAATTAACGAGTTCCGTACACCACGATAGTTTTACCGTGGGCAGAAATTAAATTCTGCTCTTCGAGCATCTTCAAAATACGTCCCACAGTTTCACGAGAACAGCCTACAATTTGGCCGATCTCTTGACGGGTGATTTTGATTTGCATGCCATCTGGGTGCGTCATTGCATCAGGTTGTTTCGCTAGGTTGAGTAGCGTTTGTGCAATACGACCCGTCACGTCTAGGAAGGCTAAATCACCCACTTTTTGACTGGTGACTTGCAGGCGTCGAGAAATTTGTGCAGACAGACGCATTAAGATGTCTGGGTTCACTTGGATAAGCTGACGGAATTTCTTAAATGAAATTTCCGCAACTTCACAAGGAGATTTTGCACGAACCCAAGCAGTACGCTCTTGGTCTTCTTCGAATAGACCAAGCTCACCGATAAAGTCACCTTGGTTGAGGTAAGAGAGGATCATCTCTTTACCTTCTTCGTCTTTAATCAATACCGCTACTGAGCCTTTGACGATGTAGTACAGCGTCTCTGCTTTTTCGCCCGCATGAATCAACGTGCTTTTCGATGGGTATTTATGAATATGACAGTGTGAAAGAAACCACTCTAGTGTTGGATCGGTTTGAGGTTTACCTAGAACCATAATATCTCACTTCCTCTGCAGGGTACGCTTGCCGCTTTCCATATTGTAGCTAAGCCTAAAATAAGCTTACTAGGATAAGAGCACTTTCCAAATGCTGCAAGCTAACTTGTGTTTCGGTTAAGGATAGTATCCTTTTTCAGAAACGATTTCTTGATTTTAATCGTGTCAGTGGCATGATTTTTTACGCAAAACTGTGCACATGATCACGGTATGAAAAGTAACCGTCAACTTGTCCGATCACTTAGCCAATTTTACCTGTTTCAATCAATTGTTGCAGGATCGGTCTGACGATCAATTCCATCGCAAAACTCATCTTGCCACCCGGCACCACAATGGTGTTGTGGCGCGACATAAAAGAGCCATCAATCATGGCGAGCAGATAGGGGAAATCAACATTCTTTATACCGCGCAGGCGTATCACGACGAAGCTTTCATCCAAACTAGGGATGCCCTTGGCGTTAAGTGGGTTTGAAGTATCAACCGTCGGTACCCGTTGGAAGTTGATGTGAGTTCGTGAGAATTGGGGGGTGATGTAATTGAGGTAATCATCCATCGAACGGACGATGGAATCCATCACCGCTTCACGTGAATGGCCTCGATCACGAGTATCACGCACGTACTTTTGTATCCACTCAAGGTTAACGATTGGCACCATGCCTATCAAAAAATCGACATGCTGCGCGACGTTTACATCGCCATCGACTACACCGCCATGCAGACCTTCGTAAAACATCACATCCGAGTTTTCTGGTAAATCTTGCCAAGGTGTAAAGGTGCCGGGCATTTGATTGTAGGGCACAGCTTCGTCAAAAGAGTGTAGATAGCGGCGAACTTGGCCTGTGCCTAATTTCCCATATTGGCGGAAAAATTCTTCCAATGCAGGAAAATCATTGGCTTGTGGACCAAAGTAACTGATGTGCTTCCCTTGTTCGCGCGCTTTACGAATTTCCACATCCATTTCTGGCCGTGTAAAACGATGGAAGCTATCCCCTTCAACCCATGCTGGTTTAATGTTCATCATATTGAACATTTTGCGAAAGGCTTCTGAGGTCGTAGTTGTACCGGCACCGGACGAGCCGGTGACAGCGATAATTGGATGTTTTGCTGACATGACAAACCCTGTCTGTATGTAACGTACTTGTTATCGATGGCTGCAATATAGCACGAAAAGAGTAGATTGTTTTGAGCTGAAATTATTTACGCAATTGAATATCCACACTTTCATGCAACTCAGAATAGACGATGATCGCCTCCCCTGTTGCGAGCTGTTTCTTTATTTGCTCGATTTTTTGCTGCAATGGTACTTCCTGCTCTCCGTAATCAGTACCTTCGCGTAATACAAACGTTTCAATCAAATTATCCAGTGTTTCAGGCGCAATGTGCTGCCAAGGAATAAGCATGACGACCTCTTAAACTGTCATGGAGAAAAGGGTATCGATTTAAAGCGATATGTGATTAATCATGCGTTGCATTGATGGTCAATAGGGTTGCCGTGACGCAGGTTTTCGTAATAGGTTGGAAGTGCTTCTTCGAGCCAAAATTTAGGCTTAAGCGCGCTACCGCTGAGAAAACCGACATGGCCACCTTGAGTAAATAAGCGGTAATGGATGTTCTCTGGTAAGGAAAATTTGGGGATCACGGCATCCGTCATAAAGGGATCATCTTGCGCTTGAATGATTTGTAGCGGCACGCGAATTTGTGTCAACTTTGAAAGGCCTGAGCACTGCAGGTAGTAATCCTGCGCATCTTGAAAACCATGCAAAGGCGCGGTGATGAGATCGTCAAATTCGTAAAGTTTTTTGATGTGTTTAATTTGATGGTTAGAAATACCTAACTCATTATGTAAAAGATGCTGTTTCTTTAGTGCATTTTTTTTCAATGATGTCAGTAAGTAAGCGTGATAAACCTTTGAAAATCCCTGTTCAATGCGTGTGGAACACGCTGCCAGATCGAGCGGAGCGGAGACAACGGTTGCTGCGCTAACGATCGGGTCGTGATTATATTGTGCTAAGTAATTAACCAACATATTGCCGCCAAGAGAAATGCCCACTGCCACGATAGGTCGATTCGGGCATTGCTTGCGTATGTATTCGAGCACAAAGCGTGCATCTTCAACTTCACCAGAATGGTAAGCACGTGCCAGATGGTTCGGTTTGCCGCTACAGCCGCGAAAATGCATCATGACCGATAACCACCCCTGCTGTGCGAAGGCGTACATTAAGCCATTGGCATACGGGCTATGAAAACTGCCTTCTAAGCCATGAAACAAGATAAATAGGGGTTTATTTTGTACTCGCTCTGAGCGCCAATCATCACTCCAAGCAAGGTCTAAAAAATCACCATCAGGTGTAAACAGCGTTTGCCACAGCGGCTCAAAACGTGCGCGTTTGCGCAACAAACGAGGAAGCAGAGTCTGAAGGTGTGGATTTGTTAGTCCAGTAGCAGCGATAAATGAAGTCATAACCATAGCGTATTATTTTTATGAATTGCGACCAGTATACACCGAGCGAGCAATTGATGTAGTTACGGTTTTTGAGAATGAGGCGCCGGGGTTTTAAAAGCGAGATGCAAATGCTCACAGCCAAGCTGGCGACAGTAACGCAGCGTTAATTGTTCATCATGGTTATTCTGCAATGCCAATGCGTTGATACATTCCACAAGGTCAGCTTGCTGCTGCTTTTCAAGCTGCAGCTCAAATTGCAGCGCCTCGCGGTACAGCGTATCTGGCACCATGCTTTTCAAACGTCGTCTTAACTCTCGGTAACTGTGCAGCAGCGCTTCTGAACGACCGATACATTGAGTGACATTTTGCCAGTCAGCATCGGCAACCGTCACTTGTTGCTCATCAAGCCATTTGAGTAGCAGCAATAAGTTGACGTTGCCGTGGAAGTTATTTTGTAAACTTAAGCACGCCTCTTTCACTTCTCGCACGCTGTAGTATTGCAAACTGAATTGCCATAAGCGTTCTAAGGTCAGTGATAATCGTACGTGCTCTTGGCTCATCTTAGCGACTGAATTCCTGCTCTAGTTGTTCGAGTGTCTCTTGTTCCGACATCCATTCCATTTCGATCGCTTCAAGTGCCGATTTACTGCGAGCTTGAAGCGCAATCACTTCGGTAAGTTTAGCTTTGTTTTCGGCTTCATACAGCGAAGTATCAGACAATTGCGCTTCAGTTTGCGCCAGTGCCGCGTTCAATGTGTCCATTTTCGCTTCGAGTTGTGTCAGTTTTTTGCGAATTGGTGCGGTTTGGATGCGAAATTCCGCTTCTCGGCGCTTTTGATCTTTTTTGGCTGCGGCACTGTTGCTGCTGTCTTTGGCAGGTTGCTGAGATTGAACTTCTCTACGTTCCGCTTTCTGCTGTTCTGTCAGCCACTTGTAGTAGTCGGTCAAATCCCCATCGAAAGGCGCGACTTGACGATCGTGCACCAAGTACAAGTCATCGGTGGTTGCGCGCAGTAGATAGCGATCATGGCTGACGATGACCATCGCGCCTTCAAAGGTTTGCAGGGCAAACGTTAGGGCTTGACGCATATCCAAGTCTAAGTGGTTGGTGGGTTCATCAAGCAGCAGCAAGTTCGGTTTTTGCCACACAATTAGCGCAAGCACTAAGCGAGCCTTTTCACCCCCGGAAAACGGAGCGATTTTCTCTAGCGCTTTGTCGCCTTGGAAACCAAAACTACCCAGATAATTACGTAGCTCAAGTTCGTTTTTATCTGGGGCGATTTGCATCATGTGCTGCAGAGGGGTCTCTTCTGGATGCAGTGTTTCTAACTGATGCTGGGCAAAGTAACCAATTTTTACACCTTGCGAATAAGTGAGATCGCCGCCTTGCGGTTTTAACTCACCGGAGAGCAATTTAATTAATGTTGATTTACCCGCACCGTTACGCCCGAGTAATCCAATACGGCTTCCCGGTACAAGGTTGAGGCGAATTTTTTCTAAAATTAAACGTTCACCATACCCGGCGTAGACTTCGTCCATCATCATGATTGGGTTAGGCAGTGCTGAAGGCTCTCGAAATTCGAAATTAAATGGGTTATCAAATTGAGCTGGCAGCACTTTTTCCATTCGTTCCAACGCTTTGATACGACTTTGTGCTTGGCGAGCTTTGGAGGCCTTGTAGCGGAAACGGTCGATGTAGCTTTGCATGTGCACCATCTGCTTTTGCTGCTTCTGGTACATGGCTTGCTGCAAGATCAGTTTTTGCGCCCGTTGATTTTCAAACGATGAGTAGTTTCCGGTGTATTCATTCATGGTTTGATTTTCGATATGGATGATGCGTCCGACGATCGGATCAAGAAAATCGCGGTCATGGGAAATCAAGATCAAGGTGCCGGGATAGTTTTGTAACCAACGTTCAAGCCACATGACGGCGTCCAAATCCAAGTGGTTGGTTGGTTCATCAAGCAGCAGTAAATCCGATCGGCACAACAGCGCTTGCGCTAAGTTTAAGCGCATCCGCCAACCACCCGAAAATTGCGTTAAACTCCATCCCATCTGTTCTTGGCTAAACCCCAAACCATCAAGCAGTTCAGAAGCGCGGGCGCGAATACTGTATCCGCCGATGGTTTCAATTTTTCCATGCAGCTCTGCAACCAAGGTTCCTTGGTCTGCCTCTTCAGCAACGCTGAGGCGTCGTTCTAATTCACGATATTCACGATCGCCATCGATGACATATTCAATCGCATTACGATCAAGAGCCGGAGTTTCTTGGGCAACCCAAGCCAGTTCCCAGTGAGCTGGTTTACTGAAGGAGCCAGCGTCAATAGATAGCTCATCTTTGAGTAGGGCAAAGAGCGTTGATTTGCCACAGCCATTTTTGCCTACTAGGCCAACTTTATCGCCCGGCTGGATAGTTGCAGAGGCCTTTTCAAGGAGCGGTTTACCGCCGCGCAGTAATTGAATATCAGAGAAGGTAATCATAAAAATCTATTTTTCATATCGAGACGTTATCGCGTGGAATAGTAGGGGCAATAAGGATAAATGTCGATCATTATGCAAATTGCGTTATTATGCTTAATAACATATTGATAACTATTGGGAGCGCAGACAAAAATGTCCACCACCGTCATGCCTGACCAAACTACACCTAAAATATTGGTGATTTATGCGCATCCTGAGCCATTAAACTCCATCGCCAATCAAACCATGCTGCTCAATATTGCGTCACTTCCCCACGTCACAGTGCATGACTTGTATGCAACCTATCCCGATTTTTTTATCGATGTGCACGCAGAGCAGCAAAAACTACTTGAGCATGATGTGATTGTGTTTCAACACCCTCTTTATATGTATTCCTGCCCAGCGCTACTCAAAGAGTGGTTTGATCGCGTGCTTGCCAAAGGGTTTGCCTTCGGCGGACAGACGGCGTTGCATGGTAAATACTGGCGTAGCGTCATCACCACGGGCGGAAAAAAAGAAGCGTTTGATGAGCGGGGCTACAACAAATACCCACTGGATCAAATTCTCCAACCATTTGAATTAACCGCGGCTCTGTGTTGTATGAACTGGATGGAACCGTTAGTTCTCTACTGGTCACGTAATGTGAGTGATATGGAGCGCTATCAACACGCTGAGCATTATCGACACTGGTTGCAACACCCACTGGCCACACAAGGAGAGCTTGATGGCGTTAAGCGGTGATTTTTTACAAAGCAGCGTGGTGTTTTTAACCGCGGCTGTGGTGGCCGTACCGATTGCTCAGCGTGCAGGGTTGGGTTCGGTGCTCGGCTATTTGTTAGCGGGTGTAGCCATAGGCCCTTGGGGGCTGGGTTTAATCAGTGATGTGCAAGCCATATTACACTTTGCTGAATTTGGCGTGGTGCTGCTGTTGTTTCTGATTGGGCTGGAATTAAATCCCAAAAAATTGTGGCAGATGCGTGGGCCGATCCTTGGTTTGGGTGGCGCGCAGGTAGTGGTAAGTACCTTAGTCATCGCTAGTATTGCTTATCTATTAGGCGTTAACTGGCAGAGTAGTTTAGTGATTGGTATGGGCCTTGCGCTCTCTTCGACAGCAATCGCATTACGCGTAATTGAAGAGCAAGGGCTAACGCGCAGTGAGGCAGGCCAGTCTGGCTTTGCGGTACTGCTTTTTCAAGATATCGCTGTCATCCCAATGTTGGCCTTTTTGCCTTTGCTGGCAGGCAACGCGGGTGGAAGCTGGTTAGATGTGATTTGGATGTTGGGTGGCATTACCGCTTTGCTGGTCGGGGGGCATTTCCTCTTGAGCCCGCTGTTTCGTTATATTGTGACCAGTGGTGTGCGTGAACTTTTTACCGTTGCCGCCTTATTGTTGGTGATTGGGATTGCACTGTTAATGCAGCAGCTTGGCTTGTCAATGGCGCTCGGTACTTTCCTTGCTGGCGTGTTGCTGGCAGAAAGTGAATTTCGCCATGAACTTGAGATCGCGATTGAACCGTTTAAAGGGTTATTGCTCGGGCTATTTTTTATTGCCGTTGGAATGGCGGTTAATTTGGGCTTATTGGCGCAAGCGCCGCTGCAAGTGTTGGCGGCTGTATTAGGTTTAGTGGTGCTGAAAGGAGGAATCCTTTATCTCCTCGCACGTTTATCGGGTACACGTTCTAAAGCACGCAGCAAAATGGCGGCGATCCTCAGCCAAGGTGGCGAGTTCGCGTTCGTGATTTTCACTGCTGCAAGCGCACAGGGTGTGCTATCACAGGATCAAGTGGCCTTTTTGCTCGTTGTGGTCAGCCTGTCGATGGTCACCACACCTTTATTACTGACGATTCAGGACAAATGGTTTGCGCGAAAATTGAACCTCAGCAGTGACGATGAGATGCATTCCGATGTCGTCAATAAACAGCCGCAAATTATCATTGCGGGTTTTGGCCGTTTTGGGCAAATTGTAGGGCGTTTGATGTACGCCAATAAGATTAAAATTACCGTATTAGAAAGCGATGCCAGTCAAATTAAATTATTGAGAGAGTACGGTTATAACGTTTTTTATGGTGATGCGACTCAACTTGAACTGTTGCGCGCCGCGGGTGCAGAAGAAGCTGAGGCGATTGTCATCTGTACTGATGCGCCCGATGAAGTGATGAAAATTGTCGAGCTTTGTCAGCACCATTTCCCGCAGTTAAAGATCTTAGCTCGCGCTCGTAGCCGGGTAGAGGCGTATCAGTTACTCAGCCATGGGGTCGATAAATACTCGCGGGAAACTTTCTTAGGCGCTTTGGACCTCGGCCGACAAGTACTGGTCGAATTGGGCATGCACCCTTACCAAGCCAAGCGCGCCGAAGCACATTTTAGAAAACTCGATAATGCGATGCTCAAAGAGCTGCTACCGCAACATAACCAAGACAAACAACTCGCACTGCGCGCCAAAGAGGCACGTAAAGAGCTGGAAGAAATATTTGGGCGTGAAATGGATAATGATCGCCAATCTCGTCATTATTGGGAAAAATAACGCCAATCAATATTCAGTTGTAGGATGTAACGTGAAACAGAAAAAACGCTTTATTGCCGGTGCAAAGTGCCCAAGTTGTCAGTCACAAGATACTCTGCGCTGGTGGGTTGAAAACAACATAGAGCTCGTTGAGTGTGTCGAGTGCGACTACCATGAACAGCGAAAGCCCAAATCTGTAGAAAAAAGTGAACATGCTCGGCAAGAGATGATCGGGATTTTTAAACCAGAATAATTGAGTTTCTGGAATAGATCTTCATAATACGCCTCATACTGATCGATTTCTTAGGTTTGAAGATGACAACCTAGGAACAAACCTCCTTGGAGTTGTTATGAAAATTGAAAAGAACGTGGTTGTAAGCCTAGCCTACCAATTAGTATTGGAAGATGGTGCAGTCGTAGACCAATCAACAGTTGATGCACCACTAGATTACCTTCACGGTCACAACAATCTAATTACTGGCCTTGAAAATGAGTTGGAAGGAAAAGTTGTGGGCGATAAGTTCACAGCAACTATCGCTCCTGAAGAAGCGTACGGTGAATACAACGATGAGCTTGTACAGCGTGTACCTGCTGAAGTTTTCCAAGGCGTTGATGAAATTGAAGTGGGTATGCGTTTTCTAGCGGATACTGACCAAGGCCAAATTCCAGTTGAAATCACGGAAGTGGATGGTGACGAAGTAGTAGTTGATGGTAATCACATGTTGGCTGGCCAAACATTAACGTTTGATGTAGAAGTCGTTGCGATTCGCGCTGCAACTGAAGAAGAGATCCAACATGGTCACATTCACCAAGCTGGTGGCTGTGGACATGGCCACGACCATGACCACGATCATGATCATGAAGGTGGTTGCTGTGGTGGTGAAGGCCATGACCATGGTGAGAAAAAAGAAGGTTGTTGTGGTGGCGGCAGCTGCGGTTCACATTAATCATTTTTTGGTTGGTAGTGCCAAAGTAGGCAGTAATAACCGACTGATACAATGAAATGGAAAGCGTTAATCGTCATGCGATTAGCGCTTTTTTGTTGCTTGTTAATTATTACAGTACTCACTTGCCGCCTACCTGCAACTTCAAGTTATTTGGGTATAGTTAATGTGTAGAACAGAAGTGTATTGCCTCTCAATTTATTAAGTTAAGGAATTCTCATGTCACAACCTTTTGCTATAGCAATTCATGGCGGCGCTGGAACCATCATTCGTCAACAAATGAGCGAATCATTAAAGCGCGATATTTTGAACACGCTAGAAAGTGCTGTCCGAGCGGGGCATCAAGTACTGGCACAAGGTGGTGATGCACTGGATGCGGTGGTTGAGGCTGTGAAAATACTTGAGGACTCTCCGTTGTTTAACGCAGGAAAAGGTTCGGTGTTAACGCATCAAGAGATGGTGGAGATGGACGCTTCTGTCATGCATGGCAAAATGATGGACGCAGGTGCGGTCGCTGGGGTACGGCACATTAAAAACCCAGTGCAGCTCGCGCGTGATGTAATGAAGCACAGTGATCATGTGTTGTTGATTGGTGAGGGCGCAGAAGCGTTTGCTTTTACTCAAGGGCATCAATATACAGAACAAGATTACTTTTTTACTGAGCGTCGTTATGAACAGTTGCTGGCGATGAAAAGCAACAATCAATTTGCTTTGTCGGAATCAAAATTCCCAGATGACAAGAAATTTGGCACTGTTGGCGCAGTTGCATTGGATAAACAAGGCAACCTTGCGTCTGCTACTAGTACCGGTGGCATCACGAATAAAAAATTTGGTCGCGTCGGCGATTCTCCCATCATAGGTGCAGGAACGGTGGCTGAAAATGGTAATGTGGCGGTATCGACAACGGGCATGGGGGAATATTTCATTCGTAAAATGGTTGCCAGTGACGTTGCCGCTCGCATGCGTTATTTAAAAGAAGATGTTCATACCGCATGTGAAACCATTATTCAGGGTGAACTTAAAACGCTCGGTGGTGAGGGTGGATTGATCGCCATTGATGCGCAAGGCGACATTCATTTTGCAATGAACAGTTCTGGTATGTACCGTGCTTGTGTTGATCGTCAAGGAGAGCTAATCGTAAAAATATATTCGGATGAGTAACTTACGTGCCTAATAACTGAATCATTTATTAAGTTATATTTTTATGACATTTTCGTGTTTAAAAAAGGACTGCAAGGAAAAGGATTCGGTGCTAGAATCCTTTTTTAACTAGCAATCAGACTTGGAAAGATGGGAAATAACGTAGTCGTTCTAGGCACCCAATGGGGTGACGAAGGCAAAGGTAAAATCGTAGACCTTTTAACTGAAGATGCAAAATACGTGGTTCGCTACCAAGGCGGCCATAATGCAGGCCACACTTTGGTCATTGACGGTGAAAAAACCGTTCTTCATTTAATTCCATCCGGCATTCTTCGCAATAAAGTGAAATGCATCATCGGCAACGGTGTTGTGCTTTCACCTGACGCACTAATCAATGAAATGAAGCCTCTAGAAGAGCGTGGTATTCCAGTCCGCGAACGTCTTTTCATTTCTGAAGCTTGCCCACTTATTCTTCCTTACCACATTGCGCTTGACCAAGCTCGTGAAACGGCTCGTGGTAAAAAAGCAATTGGTACGACAGGTCGTGGTATCGGTCCTGCTTATGAAGACAAAGTGGCTCGTCGTGGTTTACGCGTTGGTGACTTGTTCGATATGGCTTCATTTGCAGAAAAGCTAAAAGAAGTGATGGAGTTCCATAACTTCCAACTTGAGCATTTCTACAAAGCTGAACCAGTAAGCTACGAATCTGTACTTGAGCAAGCACAAGGCTATGCTGATTTGCTGACTTCGATGGTGATCGACGTGACCGATGAACTTGATGCAGCGCGTAAGCGTGGCGACAAAATCATGTTCGAAGGTGCGCAAGGTACTATGCTTGATATCGACCACGGTACATACCCATACGTAACGTCTTCTAACACGACTGCTGGTGGTGTTGCTGCAGGTTCTGGTTTCGGCCCTCGTCATCTAGGTTATATTCTGGGTATCGCGAAAGCTTACTGTACTCGCGTTGGTGCAGGTCCATTCCCAACCGAATTGGATGATGAAATCGGTAATCACCTAGGCACGAAAGGCCATGAGTTTGGTGCTACAACAGGCCGTAAGCGCCGTTGTGGTTGGTTTGATGCGGTAGCGATGCGTCGCGCCATTCAAATTAACTCAGTCACAGGCTTCTGCTTGACTAAACTTGACGTACTTGATGGTCTAGAAGAGCTAAAAATCTGTACGGGTTACCAAATGCCAGATGGCTCAATTGCTCAAGTATCACCAATGGCAGCTGACGCTTTTGAAGCGGTAACACCTATTTACGAAACTATGCCTGGTTGGTCTGAAAATACTTTCGGTGCTAAATCAATTGATGCCCTGCCACAAGCGGCGCTTGATTACATCAAACGTATTGAAGAGTTGACTGGTGTACCTGTTGACATCGTTTCTACAGGTCCAGATCGTAACGAAACCATTATCAAGGTTCACCCATTTTCAGTTTAATGGTTGATTGATAAACGTTTTTAAAACCGGCTTTCAGAGCCGGTTTTTTTATACCTGTATTGATGATATTTTGTCCTTGGTGTGGCAATAAATGGCCGAATAACGGCAAATTTTGTCTAAAGAGTTTGCCGCACTGGTCGATAAAGTTATCAAGCCCAGCCCTAGATGAAACTGAGGCTATAATTTTAAGGCTATCGATAGACATAAAGAGTGCAGGTATGAAGCTACGAACGGTAGCAGCTTCATTGTTTTTAGCGCTGACCTCATCCTTGAGTCATGCCAACGTGGCGGAAGTGGGTGAGCCAGTCCCTATTTACACCGAAGCTGAACTAATCAAGTTAATTGAGCAAAATAAACATTTAGAGCAAGTCAAGGCCGATAACTGCCAATTGGTAGAAGATATTGTTGCGCGTGCTACTCGCATCAGCCTGCCTTCCTACGAGTTTTTGTATGGAGATATGCTAGCGTGGGGGGTCTGTGTAGATCAAGATGTCGAACTTGGCTTGTACTATATGGAAAATGCAGCTCATCAAGGTTTACCCGCTGCGTTAGAGCAGCTTGGGCGTTATTATTCGCGTGGTACTTTAGTACAGCAGGATAAAGAGCGAGCTATTCCCTATCTGCGTGAAGCCGCTGCGATGGGCAATATTAATGCTCGTATCCATCTAGCTGAGCTTTTGCTGCGTGATTATGGCAGCCCGCTTGATTATGAAGATGCTTATCGCTGGCTTTATAATTCGGTGACTATCGATCAAAGAATACATTCTCGGATCTCTATGCTCCGGCAGGGGTTAGAGCAGAGAATGCCACAAAATGTGGTTGCGCGAGCTAAGCGCAGAGATACGTTTTGGTAGCCTTCATTATTGCTTTTTTTATTTCGCCCACACGGTTGGGCGAAGTCATTTCTACGCTTTTCCTCTAACGCATTAGCCTATAATAATCAATACGCTGCTGTAGCTTCTGCCGTGAGTCAGTTATACTCTGGCTATCTCTCCTTGCTTTAGCAGGTCTGCCTATGTCTGAAATTATCAATAACGATCCTTTTGCGGATCGAGAATCTAGCAATTACGAAAATCCAATTCCAAGCCGAGAATTCATCCTCGAATTTCTAACCGAAGCCAATGTACCGATGAATCGTAATGATCTTTTTGAGGCATTGGGTTTATCTGGTGAAGAGCAATACGAAGGGCTACGCCGTCGTTTGCGTGCGATGGAGCGAGATGGCCAATTGGTATTTACTCGTCGCCAATGCTATGCATTGCCAGAAAAACTGGAAATGATCAAAGGTCACGTAATCGGACATAAAGATGGTCATGGGTGGGTTCGTCCTGATGGCAGCGTTGGCAAAGATAACGATGTTTTGCTACCTCATCACCAAATGCGTACCATTATTCATGGCGACTACGTGTTGGTACAACCGACAGGCACGGATAAAAGAGGCCGTAAAGAAGGGCGTTTGGTTCGAGTGTTGGAAGAACGTAAAACCCAACTGGTTGGGCGTTTCTTTCTCGAAAATGGCTACTCTTATGTCGTGCCCGATGATTCACGCATCACTCAAGACATCTTGATCCCTAATGAGCACAAAGGCGGAGCTCGCATGGGGAACGTGGTGGTGATTGAAATTACCGATCGTGGTGCCAGAGCAAGAGGAATGACAGGCAGAGTTGTTGAGGTACTTGGGGAAAATATGGCTCCCGGTATGGAGACACAAATAGCGATTCGCACTCACCAGATCCCTCATGAGTGGCCGCAAGAAGTATTAAAGCAAGTCGAAAACCTGAGAGAAGAAGTTCCAGAAGAGGCGAAGCAAGGGCGCGTGGATTTGCGTCAATTACCTTTAGTGACTATTGATGGTGAAGACGCGCGTGACTTTGATGACGCGGTTTATTGCGAAGCCAAAAAAGGTGGTGGCTGGCGTCTCTGGGTTGCGATTGCTGACGTAAGTTATTATGTACGCCCCGATACGGCTCTTGATAAAGAAGCGATCAACCGTGGTAACTCAGTTTACTTCCCATCGCAAGTCGTCCCTATGCTACCGGAAGTACTGTCGAACGGTCTTTGTTCACTTAATCCACAAGTCGACCGTCTATGCATGGTGTGCGAGATGACAGTCTCTGCAACGGGCAAAATTTCGGGTTACAAACATTACGAAGCCGTGATGAACTCTCATGCCCGTTTAACTTACAACAAAGTACACGCCATTCTTGAAGGGGATGAAGAGCTACGCGAACGTTATCAAGCTGTGGTTCCTCATCTTGAAGAACTCTATTCGATGTATAAGGTGCTAAAAGCAGCGCGTGATGAGCGTGGCGGTATCGAATTTGAAACGATTGAAACTAAGTTTATTTTTAATGCTGAGCGTAAAATCGACAGCATTGAACCTGTTGTCCGTAATGATGCGCATAAAATAATCGAAGAGTGCATGATCCTCGCTAATATTGCTTCAGCCTCGCTGGTGGAAAAAGCGAAAGAGCCCGCTCTGTACCGTATCCATGAATCACCGGGAGAAGAGCGTTTGACCGGCTTTAGGGATTTCTTAGGCGAGCTTGGCTTGAACTTAGCGGGTGGGCTAGAGCCTTCGCCAACCGATTACGCTAACTTAATGAAACAGATTGGTGAGCGCCAAGACAAAGAGTTGATCCAAACCATGTTACTGCGTTCCATGAAGCAGGCTGTGTATAACGCGGATAACTGTGGTCACTTTGGTTTAGCGCTCAAACGCTATGCGCACTTTACTTCACCTATTCGTCGCTACCCTGATCTCCTATTGCACCGCGCAATTAAATATTTGATTGCCAAAGAATCGGGCAATCACACCGACCGTTGGACAACCACAGGTGGTTATCACTACTCTTTTGATGACATGGACTTCTATGGTCAGCAATGTTCAATGACAGAACGCCGTGCTGATGATGCGACGCGTGAAGTATCTGATTGGCTCAAGTGTGAATACATGCAAGATCATGTAGGCGAAGAGCTTGATGGAGTCATAGCCAACGTGACAGGTTTCGGTTTCTTCGTTCGTTTAACTGAGTTGCACATTGATGGATTGGTCCATATTTCAACGCTAGCGAATGACTACTATCAATTTGATCCCGTGGGACAACGATTGATCGGCGAAAGTTTTGGCAACATCTATCGCTTAGGTGACGCCGTTAAAGTCAAAGTGTTATCCGTCAACTTGGATGATCGTCAAATTGACTTTGAAATCGTGGGCACTAGCCGTAAGCTGCGCGGAGAAGGCAAGACAGCGAAGAAACGTGCAACGGATGCACGAGAGAAAGCACGTGGCAAGAAGGTGACGTCAAGTAAAGGAAAGGCAACTCCTTTAGTTGAAGCGACTAAACGCCTAGATGAAAAAAGTAGTGAAGGCTCAAAACCTGAACGAAAAAAAAGCAAAACAACAAAAGCACGCAAAAAGAAACCCGCGGCCAAAGCAAATAAAGCGCGTGCTAGTAAATAACGATCAATGGGTAAATCATGAGTAACGAATGTATTTATGGTATTCACGCGGTCAGCGCTGTACTTGAAAAAGATCCAGCGCGATTGATAGAAGCGTTTGTACTAAAAGGGCGACAAGATGATCGTCTGCTTCCACTGTTAAATGAACTGCAACATTGCGGTGTCTCTATTCAACAGATGGGACGTAAAACATTGGATGACAAGGCTCAAGGGGCGAATCATCAGGGCATCATTGCTCGTGTAAAACCAGCAAAACAGCTTAATGAGCATGATTTAGAAGCAATCATCGCACAGCATGAACAACCGCTATTACTTGTTTTGGATGGTGTTACCGATCCGCATAATCTCGGCGCATGCTTACGTAACGCCGATGCTGCCGGGGTCGCTGCAGTGATCGTACCAAAGATAAGTCAGCACCAATGACGGCAACGGTCAGCAAAGTCGCTTGTGGCGCTGCTGAAACTGTGCCTTTAGTACGAGTGACGAATCTTGCACGTACCATGCGCGCCCTTCAAGAACAAGGCGTATGGTTTGTTGGCACTGCCGGTGAGGCGACGCATGACATTTACCAAGCCAAACTGACAGGGCCCCTTGCGATTGTTATGGGCGCTGAAGGGGATGGTATGCGCCGCTTAACGCGCGAAACCTGCGATGATCTGATTAAAATACCGATGGCGGGCACCGTTTCTAGCTTAAATGTATCAGTAGCGGCTGGGATCTGTCTGTTTGAAGCAGTGAGACAGCGCCAAGCTGTATAATTGTGCATCAGGGATAAAAGGATAGGGTAGTGAGTGCTCACCTCATCCTTCTATCCCTTCTATTACTTCCTCAGTGAAAGAAGAAATAGATAGTTTATAAGTTTAATTTCTACACAGCGCTTGCATGTGTAATGGTGATCTGTATAATGCACCGCACTGGTTAAATCCAGTTGTGAACCAATGAGCAGTGAGGAGTAAACTGACCTAGCTGTTAGTTTAGTAACGTATACTCAGCTTATGTTCGCAGTTAATACAATTAGCTCTGTTGCGTTTAGTAATAGATTAAAGTTAATCGAAAATTAACTGACAATGTGCCTAATCTTGGCACTACGGTTTCACATAAATCAATCGGCATTCTCTCGTTTTAACGAGTTTGAGTGGCGATATTGTTTGTGTAATTTTTAATTATTGGAGCTCTGTCTCATGCAGAACCAACGTATCCGTATCCGCCTAAAAGCGTTCGATTACAAACTAATCGATGCTTCTACAGCGGAAATCGTTGAAACAGCTAAGCGTACCGGCGCACAGGTTCGTGGTCCTATTCCACTTCCTACTCGTAAAGAGCGTTTCACTGTTCTTATCTCTCCACACGTCAACAAAGATGCTCGTGATCAGTACGAAATTCGTACTCACAAACGTCTAATCGACATCGTTGAGCCAACAGATAAAACTGTTGATGCACTGATGCGCCTAGATCTAGCTGCTGGCGTTGACGTACAAATCAGCCTAGGTTAAGGGAGATTAGAAGAATGATTGGTCTAGTCGGACGTAAAGTGGGTATGACCCGCGTATTTACTGAAGAAGGCGTTTCTATCCCAGTAACTGTTGTTGAGGTTGAAGCAAACCGTATTTCTCAAGTGAAAACTCTTGAGACTGACGGCTATGCAGCAATCCAGGTAACTACTGGTACTAAGAAAGCCAACCGTGTAACTAAACCAGAAGCTGGTCACTTTGCGAAAGCAGGTGTAGAAGCTGGTCGCGGTCTTTGGGAATTCCGTTTAGAAAACGGCGAAGAGTTTGAAGTTGGCACTGAGCTAAATGTAGAACTTTTCAACGAAGTTAAAAAAGTAGACGTTACTGGTACATCTAAAGGTAAAGGTTTCCAAGGTGCTGTTAAGCGCTGGAATTTCCGTACCCAAGATATGACTCACGGTAACTCTTTGTCTCACCGTGCACCGGGTTCAATTGGCCAATGTCAAACTCCAGGTCGCGTGTTCAAAGGCAAAAAAATGGCAGGTCACATGGGTGCTGAGCGTGTAACGACTCAAAACCTAGAGATCGTACGTGTTGACGCTGAGCGCAATCTGCTTCTTATTAAAGGTGCAGTACCAGGTGCAACTGGCGCTAACGTGATCGTCAAACCAGCTATTAAAGCATAACGTCTAGGAGTAAGTAATGGAATTGATGGTTAAAGGTGCTAACGCACTAACTGTTTCCGAAACTACTTTCGGACGTGAGTTCAACGAAGCCCTTGTACATCAAGTAGTTGTTGCGTATGCAGCAGGTGCTCGTCAAGGTACTCGTGCTCAAAAGACACGTTCAGAAGTTTCTGGCGGTGGCGCTAAGCCATGGCGTCAAAAAGGTACTGGCCGTGCACGTGCTGGTACAATTCGTAGCCCAATCTGGCGTACAGGTGGTGTTACTTTTGCTGCAAAACCACAAGATCACAGCCAAAAAGTAAACAAAAAAATGTACCGCGGTGCTATGAAGAGCATTCTTTCTGAATTAGTTCGTCAAGAGCGTTTAATCGTTGTTGATAACTTCTCAGTAGAAGCACCAAAAACTAAAGAGCTATTAGCTAAGCTTAAAGAACTTGAGCTTAACGATGTACTCATCGTTACTGGCGAAGTAGACGAGAATCTATTCTTAGCTGCTCGCAACCTATATAAAGTTGACGCACGTGACGTAGCGGGTCTTGACCCAGTTAGCCTAATTGCGTTTGACAAGGTTCTAATGACTGCAGAAGCAGTTAAGCAAGTTGAGGAGATGCTGGCATGATCAGTGAAGAGCGTCTACTAAAAGTTCTACGTGCACCGCACATCTCTGAAAAAGCAACTATGACTGCTGAGAAAGCGAACACTATCGTTTTCAAAGTAGCAAAAGATGCAACTAAGAAAGAGATCAAAGCAGCTGTAGAAAAGCTATTTGAAGTTGAAGTTAAGTCTGTAAATACTCTTATCACTAAGGGTAAGACCAAACGTCAAGGTCTACGCCAAGGTCGCCGCAGCGACGTTAAAAAAGCGTATGTGACTTTGAAAGAAGGTCAAGATCTTGACTTTGTTGGCGGCGCGGAATAACAGGAGTAGTTGAATAATGGCTATTGTTAAATGTAAGCCGACTTCCCCTGGTCGTCGTCACGTCGTTAAAGTTGTTAACGCTGACCTACACAAGGGTAAGCCATACGCACCTCTTCTAGAGAAAAACTCTAAGAATGGTGGTCGTAACAACAACGGTCGTATCACAGTACGTCATATCGGTGGTGGTCATAAGCAACACTATCGTTTGGTTGACTTCAAACGTACTAAAGATGGCATCCCAGCGAAAGTTGAGCGTCTAGAATACGATCCAAACCGTAGCGCAAATATCGCTCTAGTTCTGTACGCAGACGGCGAGCGTCGTTACATTATCGCACCTAAAGGTGTTCAAGCTGGTGATACAATCCAGTCTGGTGTTGATGCGCCAATTAAAGCAGGTAACACTCTGCCAATGCGCAACATCCCAGTGGGTTCTACTATTCACTGTGTTGAACTTAAGCCTGGCAAAGGTGCACAGCTAGCTCGTTCGGCTGGTGCATATGCTCAACTTGTCGCTCGCGACGGTACTTATGCAACTATCCGCCTACGTTCTGGTGAAATGCGCAAAGTACTTTCTGAAGGCCGTGCAACAATCGGTGAAGTTGGTAACTCTGAGCACATGCTACGTGAACTAGGTAAAGCTGGTGCTTCACGCTGGCGCGGCGTACGTCCAACTGTACGTGGTGTAGTAATGAACCCGGTTGACCACCCACACGGTGGTGGTGAAGGCCGCACATCTGGTGGTCGTCACCCAGTATCTCCTTGGGGTATGCCTACTAAGGGCTTCAAGACTCGTAGCAACAAACGCACCGACAAGTACATCGTACGTCGTCGTAATAAGTAATCTATATAAGAGGATAAGCCATGCCACGTTCTCTCAAGAAAGGTCCATTTATTGACCTACACTTGCTGAAGAAGGTAGAGAAAGCGGTGGAAAGCGGAGACAAAAAGCCTATTAAGACTTGGTCCCGTCGTTCAATGATCATTCCATCAATGATTGGTTTGACCATCGCTGTCCATAATGGTCGTCAGCACGTTCCAGTATTTGTCACTGATGAAATGATCGGTCACAAACTGGGCGAATTCGCACCAACTCGTACTTACCGTGGTCACGCTGCGGATAAGAAAGCTAAGAAGCGCTAAGGAGTAAATGATGGAAGCTATTGCTAAACATAACTTTGCTCGCATTTCTCCTCAGAAAGCTCGCTTAGTTGCAGATCTAATCCGTGGTAAATCTGTGGATCAGGCTCTTGAAATCCTAACTTTCAGCAACAAAAAAGCGGCTGTATTAGTTAAGAAAGTTCTAGAGTCAGCTATCGCTAACGCAGAACACAACGAAGGTGCAGATATCGACGATCTTAATGTCGCTAAAATCTTCGTAGATGAGGGCCCGGTCATGAAGCGTATTATGCCTCGTGCAAAAGGCCGTGCGGATCGTATCTTGAAGCGTTCAAGCCACATCACTGTTGTTGTAGCAGACCGCTAAGAGACTAGGAGAGTAAGCAATGGGTCAGAAAGTACATCCTAATGGTATTCGTCTTGGCATCGTTAAGCCTTGGAATGCTACATGGTTTGCTAACACCAAAGATTTCGCTGACAACCTAGACGGCGACTTCAAGGTACGTCAGTTCCTTACTAAGGAACTTTCAAAAGCGTCTCTATCACGCATCGTTATCGAGCGTCCTGCTAAGAGCATTCGTGTGACTATCCACACTGCTCGCCCAGGCGTTGTTATCGGTAAGAAAGGTGAAGACGTTGAGAAGCTACGCGCAGCTGTAGCTAAAATTGCAGGTGTACCAGCGCAAATTAACATCGCTGAAGTACGTAAGCCTGAGCTAGACGGCCAATTAGTGGCTGATAGCATCGCGTCTCAACTAGAGCGTCGCGTTATGTTCCGTCGTGCTATGAAGCGTGCGGTACAAAATGCTATGCGTCTAGGCGCTAAAGGTATCAAAGTGGAAGTAAGCGGTCGTCTTGGCGGCGCTGAAATTGCACGTTCTGAGTGGTACCGTGAAGGCCGTGTGCCTCTACACACTCTACGTGCTGACATTGATTACGCAACTTCTTCGGCTCACACTCAATACGGTGTGATCGGCGTTAAAGTTTGGATCTTCAAGGGTGAAATCCTTGGTGGTATGCCAGCTGCAAACGCTGTTGAGCCAAAGGCTGACAAGCCTAAGAAGCAGCGTAAAGGCCGTAAGTAAGGAGTCGACTGATGCTACAACCTAAACGCACTAAGTTCCGTAAGGTTCATACTGGTCGCAACCGCGGTCTAGCTAAAGGTACTGACGTAAGCTTCGGTACATTTGGTCTTAAAGCCGTTGGACGTGGTCGTCTAACTGCTCGTCAGATCGAAGCGGCACGTCGTGCAATGACACGTCACGTTAAGCGTCAAGGTAAAATCTGGATCCGTGTGTTCCCAGATAAGCCAATCACTGAAAAACCACTAGAAGTTCGTCAAGGTAAGGGTAAAGGTAACGTTGAGTACTGGGTAGCCCAAATCCAACCTGGTAAGGTTATGTACGAAATGGACGGTGTACCTGAAGAATTGGCACGTGAAGCGTTCCGCCTAGCGGCTCGTAAACTGCCATTCAAAACTACATTCGTAATTAAACAGGTGATGTGATGAAAGCACTAGATCTACGCGCAAAAAGCGCTGAAGAGCTTAACGCTGAGCTACTGAATTTGCTACGTGAACAGTTCAACTTGCGCATGCAAGCTGCAACTGGTCAACTACAGCAAACTCATACTTTGAAAGCTGTACGCCGTGATATCGCACGCGTTAAAACTGTTTTGACTGAGAAGGCAGGCGAATAATGAGCGACAAAATTCGTACTCAACTAGGTCGTGTTATTAGTGACAAGATGGATAAATCTATCACTGTTGCTATCGAGCGCATGGTGAAACACCCAATTTACGGTAAATTCGTAAAGCGTACGACTAAAGTACACGCACATGACGAAAACAACGAGTGTGGCCTAGGCGATACCGTTGAGATTCGTGAGTGTCGTCCTCTGTCTAAGACTAAGTCTTGGACATTGGTTAAAGTTATAGAAAAAGCGAAGATGTAATCATCGTTATTCTATGATTTTAAACGGCTCCAAAGTTTTTTTGGAGCCGTTTATTTTTTGTCTACCCAATCTTAGGAAAGGGTGGTACAATTCGCGTCCCTTTTAAAGAGGCAGCCCGACCCGAGAGGGTCTAGTTTTAATATTTAGCGGAGCACTAACAATGATCCAAATGCAAAGTACACTTGATGCAGCTGATAACTCAGGCGCGCGCAAGGTAATGTGTATTAAGGTTCTGGGTGGCTCTCACCGCCGTTATGCACATATCGGTGACATCATCAAAGTTACAGTGAAGGAAGCAATTCCTCGCGGTAAAGTTAAAAAAGGTGATGTACTGAAGGCGGTGGTAGTTCGCACCCGTAAAGGCGTACGTCGTCCAGACGGTTCTGTCATTCGCTTCGACCGTAATGCTTGCGTATTGTTGAACAATAATACAGAGCAACCTATCGGTACACGTATCTTTGGTCCAGTGACTCGTGAACTTCGCAATGCGAAATTTATGAAAATCGTGTCACTAGCACCTGAAGTTCTGTAAGGAGCGGCACACATGGCAGCTAAAATCCGTCGTAATGACGAAGTAATCGTTCTTGCTGGTAAAGATAAAGGCAAGAAAGGTAAAGTAACTAAGGTTCTCGTAACTGGTAAAGTTATCGTTGAAGGTATCAACCTTGTTAAGAAACACCAAAAGCCGGTTCCGGCTCTAGGTCAACAAGGTGGCATCGTTGAGCAAGAAGCAGCTATTGATGCTTCTAACGTTGCAATCTTTAACGCAGCAACTGGTAAAGCGGACCGTATCGGTTTCCGTTTTGAAGACGGCAAAAAAGTTCGTTTCTTCAAATCTAACGGTGAAATCGTTTCTAACTAATTAGAAGTAATTTGGAGTTCTACTATGGCGAAACTGCATGATTACTACAAGTCGTCTGTAGTGACTGAACTGACCAAACAGTTCGGTTACACAAGCGTCATGCAAGTCCCTAGGATTGATAAAATCACCCTAAACATGGGCGTTGGTGAAGCTATCAACGATAAGAAACTATTAGAAAATGCAGCAGCTGATATGGCTACGATCTCTGGTCAAAAACCACTGATCACTAAAGCTCGTAAATCTGTTGCAGGTTTCAAAATTCGTGAAGGCTACCCAATTGGTTGTAAAGTAACCTTGCGTGGCGAACGTATGTGGGATTTTTTAGAGCGTTTAATCTCTATTGCACTTCCACGTGTACGTGACTTCCGTGGTGTTAGCGCTAAGTCTTTTGACGGACGCGGTAACTACAGCATGGGCGTTCGCGAGCAAATCATCTTCCCAGAAATCGACTACGATAAAGTCGATCGTGTACGCGGTCTTGATATCACTATCACGACTTCTGCTGGTACCGATGAGGAAGGCCGTGCTCTGCTGGCTGCCTTTAACTTCCCATTCCGTAAGTAAGGTGAAGGGTTACTGTTATGGCTAAACAATCAATGAAAGCACGTGAAGTAAAACGTGCAAAGCTAGTAGCTAAGTTCGCAGAAAAGCGTGCAATGCTAAAAGCTACCATCAGCGATGTAAACGCATCTGAAGAAGATCGTTGGAACGCAGTTCTTAAACTGCAAGCTCTTCCACGTGATTCAAGTGCTTCACGTCAGCGCAACCGTTGCAACCAAACTGGTCGTCCACACGGTTTCCTACGTAAGTTCGGTCTAAGCCGCATCAAAGTTCGCGAAGCTTGCATGAAAGGCGAGATTCCTGGACTTCGTAAGGCTAGCTGGTAATTGCCACTTAATCATTTGGAGTAAATCTTATGAGCATGCAAGATCCGATTTCGGATATGCTGACCCGCATTCGTAACGGTCAGGCAGCAAATAAAGTTGCTGTAAAAATGCCTTCTTCAAAGCTTAAAGTTGCAATTGCTGCACTGCTAAAAGCTGAAGGTTATATCGCAGATTTCGCTGTTGAAGGCGAAGTAAAACCTGAGCTAGAAGTTACTCTTAAGTACTTCCAAGCTAAACCAGTAATCGAGCAAATCCAACGTGTTTCACGTCCTGGTCTACGCGTTTATAAGAAAAAAGACGCGTTACCAACAGTGATGGGCGGTATGGGTGTTGCTGTGGTGTCCACTTCCAAGGGTCTGATGTCTGACCGTGCTGCTCGCAAAGCAGGTCTTGGCGGTGAAATCATTTGCTACGTAGCGTAAGGAGTAGGATATGTCTCGTGTTGCTAAAGCACCTGTCGCTATTCCAGCTGGCGTAGAGGTGAAACTAAACGGCCAAGAAATCACTGTAAAAGGTGGTAAAGGTGAGCTGACTCGCGTCCTGAATAAAGGCGTAGTTATTGCACAGGAAGAAAACAACCTTACTTTCGGTCCTCGTGAAGGTGTTGCTAACGCTTGGGCACAAGCAGGTACTGCTCGTGCACTAGTAAACAACATGGTTGTTGGTGTTACTGCAGGCTTTACTAAGAAGCTTGTTCTTAAAGGTGTTGGTTACCGTGCTGCTATTAAAGGCAACTCAGTAAGTCTTACTTTAGGCTTCTCACACCCTGTAGAGCATGAACTACCAGCGGGTATCAATGCTGAATGTCCTAGCCAAACTGAAATTGTCCTAACTGGTTGCGATAAGCAAGTAGTGGGTCAAGTTGCGGCTGACATCCGTTCTTACCGTGAGCCAGAACCTTATAAAGGTAAAGGCGTCCGTTACGCAGATGAAAATGTGCGTAGTAAAGAAGCTAAGAAGAAGTAAGGTAACACTATGGATAAGAAAGCATCTCGCATCCGTCGTGCTACACGCGCACGTCGTAAGATTGCTGAACTGGGTGCAACTCGCCTAGTAGTACACCGTACTCCTCGTCACGTGTACGCTCAGGTTATCGCATCAAACGGCTCTGAGGTTATCGCAGCAGCTTCTACTGTAGAAAAAGCGATCCGTGAGCTAGTTAAGAACACCGGTAACGTAGACGCAGCTAAAGCGGTAGGTAAAGCTATTGCAGAACGCGCTCTTGAAAAAGGCGTATCAGCTGTTGCGTTTGATCGTTCTGGTTTCCAATACCACGGTCGAGTAGCGGCGCTAGCAGAATCTGCTCGCGAAGCTGGTCTGAAATTCTAAGGTAGGGTTGGAAGATGGCTAAAGAACAACAACAAGCTAGTGATTTGCAAGAAAAATTAATCGCAGTTAACCGTGTTTCTAAAACGGTTAAAGGTGGTCGAATCATGAGCTTTACTGCACTAACTGTAGTTGGTGACGGTAATGGTCGCGTAGGTTTCGGATACGGCAAAGCTCGTGAAGTACCTGCAGCGATTCAAAAAGCAATGGAAAAAGCGCGTCGTAACATGGTTACTATCGCTCTTAACGAAGGCACTCTTCACCACGCGGTGAAAGGTCGTCACTCGGGCTCTAAAGTTTACATGCAGCCAGCTGCAGAAGGTACAGGTGTTATCGCCGGTGGTGCGATGCGTGCTGTACTAGAAGTTGCCGGTGTACATAACGTACTTGCGAAAGCGTACGGTTCTACTAACCCAATCAACGTTGTTCGTGCAACAGTTGCTGGTCTAGTAGATGTGAAGTCACCAGAAATGGTTGCAGCTAAACGTGGTCTCACTGTTGAAGCGATTTCGGAGTAAGCACCATGGCAACTATTAAAGTAACTCAAACTAAAAGCTCAATTGGTCGTCTACCAAAGCACAAAGCTACTTTGCGTGGTCTAGGCCTTCGTCGTATCAACCATACAGTAGAACTTGAAGATACACCGTGTGTACGCGGTATGATCAACAAGGTTTACTACATGGTTAAAGTTGAGGAGTAATCAGAATGCGTTTGAATACTCTATCACCGGCTGCTGGTTCTAAGCACGCTCCTAAGCGTCTAGGCCGTGGTATCGGTTCTGGCCTTGGTAAAACAGGTGGCCGCGGTCACAAAGGTCAAAAGTCACGTTCTGGCGGTACAGTTCGTCCAGGTTTTGAAGGCGGTCAAATGCCTCTAAAACAACGTCTACCTAAATTCGGTTTCACTTCTCGTAAGAGCCTAGTGTCTGCTGAAATTCGTCTAGCTGAGCTAGCGAAAGTTACGGGTGACGTGGTCGATCTAAACAGCTTGAAAGCAGCTAACCTAATCACTAAGAACATCGAAAATGTTAAAGTTGTTCTTTCTGGTGAGATTAGCAAAGCAGTGACTGTGAAAGGTCTTCGCGTGACTAAAGGCGCTAAAGCTGCAATCGAAGCTGCAGGCGGTAAAATCGAGGAATAATCTCGAGGAACGAGGTACAGATGGCTAAGAAACCAGGACAAGATTTTCGTAGTGCTCAGAGCGGCTTAAGTGAGCTAAAGTCGCGCTTATTATTCGTAATTGGTGCACTTTTAGTATTCCGAGCCGGTTCTTTTGTGCCGATTCCTGGTATTGACGCAGCTGTACTTGCCGATTTGTTCGAACAGCAAAAAGGTACCATCGTTGAAATGTTTAACATGTTCTCCGGTGGTGCTCTTTCGCGTGCATCTATCTTAGCATTGGGCATCATGCCGTATATTTCGGCGTCAATTGTTGTCCAATTGCTAACTGTAGTTCATCCAGCGTTAGCCGAACTCAAGAAAGAGGGTGAGGCAGGGCGTCGTAAGATTAGCCAATATACGCGTTATGGCACGCTTGTACTTGCAATATTCCAAGCTATTGGTATCGCAACAGGCTTACCAAACATGGTCAACAATCTGGTTGTTATCGACCAAACCATGTTTACCCTGATTGCTACCGTGAGTTTAGTAACTGGCACCATGTTCTTAATGTGGTTAGGTGAACAAATTACTGAGCGTGGAATAGGAAATGGTATTTCCATTTTGATTTTTGCAGGTATTGTTGCTGGATTGCCTTCGGCAATCGGACAAACGATTGAGCAAGCGCGTCAAGGTGAATTGCATGTGCTTCTTCTGTTGTTAATTGCGGTGCTTTCTTTTGCTGTAATTTATTTCGTTGTTTTCATGGAGCGTGGTCAGCGTCGTATTGTCGTTAACTATGCAAAGCGTCAACAAGGTCGTAAAGTGTTTGCAGCGCAAAGTACTCACTTGCCATTGAAAATTAATATGGCGGGTGTAATACCTGCAATTTTTGCATCGAGTATTATTTTGTTCCCAGGAACATTAGCTCAGTGGTTTGGTCAAAATGGTGAGAGCAGCACATTCGGTTGGTTAACTGATGTGTCTTTGGCTCTTAGCCCTGGTCAACCTCTGTACGTTATGCTTTATGCAGCAGCGATTATTTTCTTCTGTTTCTTTTACACAGCGTTGGTGTTTAACCCTCGTGAAACAGCGGATAACTTGAAGAAGTCCGGTGCGTTCGTACCCGGCATCCGCCCAGGTGAGCAGACAGCGAGATACATTGATAAAGTAATGACTAGACTAACCTTAGCGGGTGCTCTCTACATTACCTTTATCTGTCTGATTCCCGAGTTCATGATGGTCGCGTGGAACGTACGTTTCTACTTCGGCGGCACATCACTACTTATCGTAGTGGTTGTGATTATGGACTTTATGGCACAGGTACAGACTCATATGATGTCCCAACAGTATGATTCTGTGTTGAAAAAAGCAAATCTGAAGGGCTACGGCCGTTAATTCAGATTTCACTTACGGAGTTTAGCAATGAAAGTTCGTGCTTCCGTTAAAAAAATCTGTCGTAACTGTAAAGTAATCAAGCGTAACGGCGTCGTTCGCGTGATTTGCAGTGAGCCAAAGCACAAGCAGCGCCAAGGCTAATTAGCAGAAATTTTTACTTGAAATATAAAGGTCGGTCGAGTATATTCCTCGGCCTACCTTTTGTGTGCAAAAGAAGTAGTATGCCGCAGCGTATCCTCGACGGGCTTTGCTGCGGATAATTTCTTATATAAGTACTAGGAGTGAATAGTGGCCCGTATAGCAGGCATTAACATTCCTGATCAGAAGCATGCTGTAATTGCATTAACTGCAATCTACGGCATCGGCAAGACCCGTTCGAAAGCTATCTTAGCTGATTTGGGTATTGCTGAAAGTGTTAAGATCAGTGAACTAACTGAAGAGCAGATCGATCTACTGCGTGATGGTGTAGCTAAATACACTGTAGAGGGTGATCTTCGTCGTGAAGTTTCCATGAACATCAAGCGTCTTATGGACCTTGGCTGTTACCGTGGTCTTCGTCATCGTCGCAGTCTACCACTACGTGGACAGCGTACTAAAACCAACGCTCGTACCCGTAAGGGTCCGCGTAAACCGATCAAGAAATAGTCGGAAGGGTATAGAGTACAATGGCAAAACAACCAACTCGCGCACGTAAGCGTGTACGCAAGCAAGTTGCTGATGGCGTAGCGCACATCCATGCATCTTTCAATAACACAATCGTAACTATCACAGACCGTCAAGGTAATGCTCTAGCTTGGGCAACTGCTGGTGGTTCTGGTTTCCGCGGTTCTCGTAAGTCTACTCCGTTCGCTGCACAGGTTGCTGCTGAGCGTTGTGCTGAAATGGCTAAAGAATACGGCCTTAAGAACCTAGAGGTTATGGTTAAGGGTCCAGGTCCAGGTCGTGAATCAACTGTTCGCGCACTGAACGCTGCTGGTTTCCGTATCACTAACATTGTTGATGCGACACCAATCCCTCATAACGGTTGTCGTCCACCTAAGAAACGCCGCGTATAACGTTTCTAGGAAGATTGGAGAAAGATCATGGCAAGATATTTGGGTCCTAAGCTGAAGCTTAGCCGCCGCGAAGGTACTGACTTGTTCCTTAAGTCAGGCATTCGTGCGATTGATACCAAGTGTAAAATTGACAACGCACCAGGTGTACACGGCGCTCGTCGCGGTCGTCTATCTGAGTACGGTGTTCAGCTTCGTGAGAAGCAAAAAGTTCGTCGTATTTATGGCGTTCTAGAAAAACAATTCCGTAACTACTACAAAGAAGCTGCACGTCTTAAAGGCAATACTGGTGAAAACCTACTTCAGCTTCTTGAAGGTCGTCTTGATAACGTAGTTTACCGCATGGGCTTTGGCGCTACTCGCGCAGAAGCACGTCAGCTAGTAAGCCACAAAGCTATCCTAGTTAACGGTAAAGTTGTAAACGTTCCTTCTTTCAATGTTGCGGTTAACGACGTTGTTGCAATCCGTGAGAAAGCTAAAAAGCAATCTCGCATTAAAGCAGCTCTAGAAGTTGCTGAACAACGCGAAAAACCAACTTGGATTGAAGTAGATGGCGGCCAAATGGAAGGTACATTCAAGCGTATGCCTGAGCGTTCTGACCTGTCAGCTGACATCAACGAACAATTGATCGTCGAGCTTTACTCTAAGTAAGGTTAAACTAAAGAGAGGACACAATGCAGGGTTCTGTAACAGAATTTCTTAAGCCACGTCTTGTTGATATCGAACAGATTAGCACGACACACGCAAAAGTAACTCTTGAGCCGTTAGAGCGTGGTTTCGGCCATACTCTGGGTAATGCACTTCGCCGTATTCTTCTATCTTCAATGCCAGGTTGTGCTGTAACTGAAGTGGAGATTGAAGGCGTACTACACGAGTACAGCACCAAAGAAGGCATTCAAGAAGATATCCTTGAGATCCTTCTGAACCTAAAAGGTTTGGCTGTTCGCGTTGCCGAAGGCAAAGATGAAGTGTTCATTACGCTAAACAAATCAGGCTCGGGCCCTGTTGTTGCAGGTGACATCACCCATGATGGTGATGTAGAGATCACTAACCCTGAGCACGTGATTTGTCATCTAACGGATGACAACGCTGAGATCGCTATGCGTATCAAAGTAGAACGTGGTCGTGGTTATGTTCCAGCTTCAGCTCGTATCCATACTGAAGAAGATGAGCGTCCAATCGGTCGTCTACTTGTAGATGCTACTTACAGCCCAGTAGACAAAATTGCCTACTCTGTGGAAGCCGCTCGCGTAGAACAACGTACTGATTTAGATAAGCTCGTTATCGATATGGAAACGAACGGTACTCTAGAACCTGAGGAAGCAATCCGTCGTGCAGCAACTATTCTTGCTGAACAATTGGATGCGTTCGTAGATCTTCGTGATGTACGTGTACCTGAGGAGAAGGAAGAGAAGCCAGAATTCGATCCAATCCTACTGCGTCCTGTAGACGATCTTGAACTAACAGTTCGCTCTGCTAACTGTTTGAAAGCAGAAGCGATTCACTACATCGGTGATCTAGTACAGCGCACTGAGGTTGAGCTACTTAAAACGCCAAACCTTGGTAAGAAATCTCTTACAGAGATTAAAGACGTGCTTGCATCACGTGGTCTATCTTTGGGCATGCGCCTAGAGAACTGGCCGCCAGCGTCTATCGCTGAAGATTAATCGATACTAGTTAGAAGGATTAGGTCATGCGCCATCGTAAGAGTGGTCGTCAACTCAACCGCAACAGCAGTCATCGCAAAGCGATGTTCAGCAACATGGCTAGCTCTCTAGTACGTCATGAAGTTATCAAGACTACTTTGCCAAAAGCAAAAGAGCTACGTCGCGTCGTTGAGCCTTTGATTACACTAGCTAAGACTGACAGTGTTGCAAACCGTCGTCTAGCATTTGCTCGCACTCGTGATAACGAAGTTGTGGCAAAACTATTTAACGAACTAGGTCCACGTTTTGCAGCTCGCCAAGGCGGCTACACACGTATCCTAAAGTGCGGTTTCCGTACTGGTGATAAAGCTCCAATGGCATACATTGAGCTTGTCGATCGCCCAGAAGTAGCTGTAGAAGCTGCTGCTGAGTAATCAGTTCGTATAATTAAAAAAGCCGAGTAGTAATACTCGGCTTTTTTGTATGCGTAGATTTTATCTTTGAACACGGGCTAACCAGATAAGTATGCGTAGTGTCGTTTTGATAGATGCTAAGTAAGAAATACTAATAAAAAAAGGTCAGCGAATGCCAACCTTCTCACTATCAATTCTATTTATAGAATGTCGAGTAGCTCTACTTCAAATACTAGAGCTGCAAAAGGAGGAATTGCAGCGCCAGCGCCACGCTCACCGTAGGCAAGATCTTGTGGAATATAGAGTTTCCATTTTGAACCCACAGGCATCAGTTGTAGTGCTTCTACCCAACCTTTGATTACACCTGTTACTGGGAATTCAGCTGGTTGACCGCGAGATACAGAGCTATCAAATACTGTACCATCAGTCAATTCACCGTGGTAATGAACACGTACTTGCTTGTCAGATGTCGGGATATCCCCCGTACCTTCTGTAAGAATTTCGTACTGTAGACCAGATTCAAGAACGGTCACTTCAGGGCGTAGTGCGTTATCTGTTAAGAATACTTCACCGTCGGCTGCGGCTGCTTTGGCAGCTTCTTGGCGTAGAGATTCTGCACGCATGTGCAACTCTTGCAGTGCATTATTGATTTCATCAATTTCAATTGATGGCATGTCGCCTACTAATGCGGTTGCGATACCTGCGGCGATGGCGTCAACGTTAAGTCCTTCTAGACCACTACCCGCAAGTTGTTGGCCCATTTGTAGACCGATACCGTAGCTTGCTTTTTGCTCTACAGTGTCAAATTTTACTTCAGACATAAACAGTCACTCTTTTTATGTAAATAAACAAGTGCCAAAGGATATCAGTTTCAAGCATGGGATGAAATGCTAATGGGAAATATCCAATATTGAACCTTCAGGTTGTGACAAATCGCAGATCCCAAAGAAAAATGTTCAAGATTGTGTCAACGTTTACGTTATCGCCACCTTGGCTCTATACTGATCCCTCTTGAGTTTTTATACTGTAGCTCGACAGAAAAGGAGACGGGTTAAGATGAATCGTCGTCACAAGAAGAAACCGCAAACTGATTATTTAGCGTTTATCCAACAGAAGTGGCATGCATTCGATTGGCGTGGCCTTATTTTACGTGTTCGCACAGTTTGGCTGGCGCTGCCTAAGCTTCACCAGCGCGCTTTATTAGCGATCGTTCCAGTAGTGTGTTTGCTCATTATTATTCCTTTTCCTGAGCGAACAGAGCAGGCCGCTCTACCGAAAAGTAGTGAGCGTGTGGAAATCAGCATTAATACGGTTGGGTTGAGTGAACAAAAAACGCCTCAACAAACCGATCGTAAATCTGAGTTCTGGCGAGAGTACACGGTTAAAAACGGGGACACTTTGTCGCAGGTTTTTCGGGCAAATGATTTACCGATGTCTGATCTTAATGCCTTAGTCAAAATTGAAGGCAGTGACAAACCGCTCAGCCAAATTACCCAAGGCCAATTAGTTCGCTTCAAACTCGCGGCTGATGGGCAACTCGATATCCTGCAACTTGAGAAAAATGATCAATCAGTGATGTTTTTCAGGCGCTCAGATGGCGGATTTGGCCGTAGTAAATAACACGCTTTGATCAAGGGGGCTATTTACTTGCTGAGCTGCATGTCGATATGCGGGATATCATCTTCTAGATACATCGCCGACGTTTGTTGAAAACCATAACTTTGATAGAAGCTAGCAAGATAGTGCTGTGCACCAATTTCAATATCTTGATTGGGCCACAGCTTCTGGCATTCGGCTAATGCTTGCTGCATTAATTGGTGGCCAAGGCCATTTCCTCTCGCTTCTTTTTGGGTTGCAATGCGACCAATACTGACACTTGGGTAGCTAATCCCCGCAGGGAGTAAGCGCGCGCAGGCAACAATCTGCTGATCCTGTTCACCAATTAAATGAAAAACACCCGGCTGAATATCTTTATTATCCAATTCAGGGTAAGGACAGGTTTGTTCGACCACAAAGACATCGACGCGCAGTTTAAGTAGCGCATAAAGTTGATGAGTGGTTAATTGTGAGAATGAAAGACAGTGCCAAGTAATCATCGTAGTGCCCCTTTAAAAATGGATGTCGTTACTCTATCAAGCTTAAGTGCATGATTCATTAACAAAGGTTAAGAGTAAGCTACAAACTTGATGAATGATAAATAAAGATTCACTAGCCACACGAGGTTAAATAACGATAATAGGCGTTTAATTTTCGTCTAACGAAAGGACGGTCTCTTGAGTAATCTCTCTTTTTCAACGGTAAATCTACAACCAGAACTTCTTTCTAACCTCGATACTTTGGGATACACCAAGATGACGCCGATTCAGGCGTTAAGCTTGCCAACCATTTTGGCGGGTAAGGATGTGATTGGCCAAGGAAAAACAGGCTCAGGAAAAACAGCAGCGTTTGGTTTAGGCGTATTATCTAACCTCAACGTTAAGCGTTTTCGCGTTCAAGCTTTGGTGCTATGCCCAACGCGGGAGTTAGCCGATCAAGTCGCAACGGATATTCGCACACTCGGCCGCGCCATTCATAATATTAAAGTGCTCACCTTGTGTGGCGGCATGCCAATGGGGCCACAAATTGGTTCGTTAGAGCACGGTGCACATATTTTGGTTGGTACTCCGGGGCGTATTCTTGACCATTTAGACAAAGGTCGTATCGATCTCTCTGAACTCAATACGTTAGTGCTTGATGAAGCGGACCGAATGCTTGAAATGGGTTTCCAAGAAGCGCTGGATGCGATCATCAATGAAACGCCAACCAGCCGTCAAACATTGCTGTTTAGTGCTACGTTCCCCAATCAAATCAAACAAATTGCGCAGCGGATTATGCGTGAGCCTGAAATGGTCAAAGTTGAATCCACCCATGATACGTCCAGCATTCAGCAATATTTTTATAAAGTAGAGGGTACAGAGGCGCGTGATCGCGCGTTAGAACTACTGCTTTTACACCATCAGCCTGAATCTGCCGTGGTGTTCTGTAATACAAAGAAAGAAGTACAAAGTGTTGCTGAAGATCTACATCACAAGGGCTTTAGTGTGGTGGAACTGCATGGTGATTTAGAGCAGCGTGACCGTGACCAAGCTTTGGTGCAGTTTGCTAATAAAAGTATCTCCATTTTAGTTGCAACCGATGTGGCGGCACGTGGCCTTGATGTCGATAACTTAGATGCGGTATTTAACTTTGAGTTATCACGTGATCCTGAAGTGCACGTGCACCGCATTGGGCGTACTGGCCGAGCGGGCAGTAAAGGTTTAGCCTTTAGCTTCTTCAGTGACAGTGAAATGCACCGAGTGGCGATGATTGATGAATATATGGATATGCCCATCGAACCCGCTAAATTGCCTGATGCTAGTGCGCTAAACAACGCGCCTTATCAAGCCAATATGGTCACTATCCAGATTGATGGCGGTAAAAAGCAGAAAGTGCGCCCGGGAGATATTCTAGGGGCGTTGACCAGTAACGACGGTATTGACGGTCAATATGTCGGTAAAATTAACATGTTACCGATGCGCAGCTACGTTGCAGTCCATAAATCGGTGGCGAAAAAAGCACTGAAGAAAATGGAAAGCGGTAAGATGAAAGGACGCCAATTTAGAGCACGCCTTCTAAAATAAGCCCCTTCATTTAGAATTAAAGCCAGCGAATAACTCGCTGGCTTTTGCGTTTATGAGGGCTTTGAACTGACGGGTGTCGAATCCAAATAAGCGCTGGCTTGCTCCTTACCCATGTATTTTGCCAGTGTATGCAGCGGAACTTGTTTCAAGTTCACCACAATTAAGCCATCTAACGCATTGTTAAACGCGGGGTCGACATTAAAACAGACGAGCTTGCCATTCATCCCTAAATATTGGCGCAGCAATACAGGAAGGCCCTTGCCATTTTCCATTTTTGCTAACACTTTCGACAGCAGAGAAATGCTTGCCAAAGAGGAGAGCAAGTTGGTTTGCCAAAATGTGTTCCCATTGCTCCGTAGTGGAGTGGAAGGTGAAACCAAGGTTGCCTTTTCATGATCATAATGATGAATAGAGAGTGTTGCGGCCATTAATTGTCGTGCGGTGTGGCTGTAATCGTTGCTAATGCTTACTGGGCCAAACAAGTGCGTGTATTGTGGATGACGCGCGACAAACGCAGCAATACCTTTCCACAGCATTAACAGTGAGTTGAGGTTGCGCTGGTATTTCGAGGAAACCACCGAGCGACCTAGCTCAATACTGATATCGAGTGTGTTGATGAAGGCTTCATCATACTGAAATAAGCTACGGGAATAGAGCCCTGCTAACCCTTGCTTCGCTATCAGTTCATCCACTAACCCCAATCGATAAGCTCCAACAATTTGACGGTCTTTCTTGTGCCAAACAAAGAGTTGGTAGTAATGACGATCATACTCATCAAGATCACAAGCTAAGCCGCTTCCTTCACCTACGGCGCGAAAACTCTCTTCACGAATTCGACCAATCTCTTGCAGTATGTGGGGTAACTGCTTGCTTGCGGCGCAATAGACAATCCAATCACCTTGCTCTAAGAGCTTGCTTTCGCTTGGCAGCGCGGCGAGATCTTGCTCAAGCTTCTCTACAATAAGTGCATCGATAATAGGAAGGGGCGATGTCACTAACTCTGGTGAGGATGGCGTTGCGGAAGGTGCTGCACTCATTAAATAGGTATTGAGACGCAGATAATGAACAATGTCTCGTTCCTGTTCAAATGCTTTTACTTCGGAATAGGGGATGGGATTGCCGATGGAAATTTCAATGTTGTGCGCCTGCTTATTCAGTAGCTCGCGGCCGAGCAATGCCGTTCGCAGTAGTGGATGAATTCGCCCCGCTTGATAAAACAGAGTGCTATTTTTACCATTAATAAAGATCGGGACGGTGGTGGCTTGGGCGCGTTTAACAAATTTGGCGACGGATTGACTCCATTCGATATCCGACAGTGTTTGCGATCCTTTGGGGTAAGTAGATACCTCACCAGCGGGGAAGATAATCAATAAGCCACCTTGAGCCAAATGAAGGTTCGCATCTCGAATGGCTTGCGCATTGGTGCTGCGAGCACTTTTGCTATTGAACACATCGACACCGATAAAGAGTTCACTAATTTCAGGCAGGCGCTTTAGCAACTGATTCGCCAGCACTTTAATATCGGTGCGTACTGAACCAATTAAATCGGCTAATATCACCCCTTCAATTGCGCCCAGCGGGTGGTTAGCGACGATCACCACTGGGCCTGTTTGTGGAATGTTATCGATGCAGCCCAAAGCAAGGCGATATTCGATATTGAGTGCCGCTAGCGTGTAGCGCATAAACTCAAAGCAAGAGGGTTTGGCAGGACGCTGCTGATACAGTTTATCCAGTGTTGCAAGCCCAGAGGCCCATTCAACAATCGATTCTGCGACGCCAAATGGAGTGTGTCGTGGTAAACGAAAAGGACTGGCTAGCATATAATTACACTCCTTTATTCAACCACTGGTGCAATAAACCATCACCGTTTTTGAGATCACGTCGCACCAAAAAAGCCGCACACAACCAAACAAGACAAGCCATCGCAAATAGCAGGCCGCTATCATTGCCGACCACTTCTCCTACCTGGTTAAACTCTGGCATCACAATGCCAAGAGGCGTAAATAAATGAAAGAAAATCGCACCACTCATAATGCCGACGCTCATCAGTGCACCAAGGCCATGCCAGCGGCTAAACAGCAAAATAGAGGCTATCAGTTCAGCCGTTCCGATTAAATACCCGCCATACACAGCAAACCAACCGAGGCCAGACCACGCACCTAAGGTGCCAAAAATATAGTTGGTTTCGTAAGAGCCGGAAAATTTAAAGACAAGCGATTGAATAAAAACAAACGCAATCAAGAGTGAGGGAAGATGTTGGCTAGCTTTAAACGTCATGGTGTAGCTCCTACTTAATTAAATTGGGCCAATTTTTATCGGCTTGTTGGATGTGCACCGCTTGGTTGGCATCCCATAATGTTTTGATCTTTTTGTCGTAATTGAGATAGAGCTTGCCGTCGACAATCGCCCATTGATTGGGATCTCCCGGAGCAAAATCATTCTTTTCAGAGACGGCCCAAGCGCAGTAGCCGCCATATTGCGGCGCATATTGGTTAGGGTTATTCAGAAACAGTTCAAGGTTCTCTTTTGAAGAAAAATACCACTGCGCATTTTTATAAAGGGTCGAAAAATCGGAGGAGCCTTTTACTGGCTCTCCTCTGGTGAAGTAGGCGACGGTGTCATAGCCACTCAGCGCTTTATTGCTCAGAAAGCTGGTGTAAATTTCATCCTCAGCGAGGCTCACGCTGCTGACAAACAGCAGTAATAGTCCTAGTAAACGTTTCATTGTTGATTCCTCATAAATTGGCGACCCAAGGCGTGGTTTTGTCGATCTCATCGCGCTGCTGGTGGAGTGATGTCTCACTGAGCTGTAAGCAAGGTGAACCTGAGATATAGGTCATATACTGCTGCTGTTGTGTGACGCGTAAATAGGTAAAGCTAACGGTGTGCGCATCTTGACGATACATACAGGGTGCCCAATGTGGATGGGCCTCATGGTGGTGGGCGTGAAATTTTAGTCGCTGTTGCACACTATCTTCCTCGGCGATTAAAGCTTGATAGAGCTGCGAGCGGTAGTGTTGCACCTGTTCTAAATCGACACTGGATGAAAATAGAGGCGATTGCGTCACCGCGATTTGGCTCTGTTCACCATTCCACGCCAGAGCCATTACATTGCCTTGTACATCAGTTAAATTAGGGTCGAAAGCAAGCAAAGTGAATGGTGCAAATTGCTGAAGATTAAGCTGTGTAAACGCTTGGATAACCTTCTCGACACTGACTTGACTGGATAAATGCTTCAGCAATTGACCGCGGCTGACTAAGCGTTCGGCATCGGTTCCTTGGGGGATTTTACCTTGGTAATTATTGAGCAAGCACAAAGCCAAACCGCATTCATTAAGACTGATCCAACTGCCTCCACCAGCAGGATCAATCGGCATCAACACTTCAACACCAGCTTGCGTGTATTGTTTAGGTGGCAACGCTAATGGGCGGTTTTTTTGTTCATCACGGTTAAAAAACAGATGATAGCCGTGTTTGTCGAGTAACCAAGAAACTGAGCACATGTTATTGCCCCCGAATGAAGGAGGCCGTGGCTGGCGCTAAGCCGAAAGCGGCATCAGTTTCTACATGCAGCAAATGAGCAACCACTTTAGCCATCGCAAAATGGTGCTGTGCATGCAAAGTGGCGAAGCTTAACTCTCGCTCCCATGTTGATGATAAAGAGCACACTTGCGTTTCCTGCAATGAGGTTTCAACAAGTACCGTAACGGATTTTTGGAGTGAGGCCGAGCACTGCGTTAACCATTGAATTAAATACTCAATTTCGACCAAGGCCGCAGCGCGGGACGTCTCAACGAGGTGGCCCCGGCGGCGTTGGTTGTAATCAATAGTGCTAGTTGAGTTAGCCAGCGCATGAAACAGATCCAACCAATGACGAAAATGTTGCCCCACTGAACTGGCGACAATTGGCGTGGCTAAGTGGGTGTAGTGCCTATCTTCTAACTGTTCGAGAAACTGGTGCGCTTGTTCCAGTGTTTCAATGCCGCCTTGGATCACGGGGGCATGATTAGGCTGTGGTGCACTTTGTTGTGAACTTGTGGTGATTGCAAACATATTTCTATCCCTATGATTGTTCTTATGGATAAGGTTAATCCGTGCTTGGGTATTGTTCGGTTAAGGCCTTTTCTTTGCGCCAAGCGTTCAGCAGTTCAGCCATTTTGGGTGTTTGATAGCCTAACTTTCGCTGCTGCGCGCCAATGTCGAATAAGATTCGGTACTGTCTGAGTAAGGTTGAGAAGATCTCACGCAGCGGTGTTTCTCTATCCCAAATATGAGCGGCTTCACTGCTTGCGCCATTGATTTCCAAAATCGTGAACTGTTCTCCAGCCATCAATTGGTGAATATTGGCAAACTTGATATCGAGCCGCCCATAGTGAAACCCGTCAACATTGTTAAAAATCTCATCCAGCTTGTTGGTGAGAGCGCGAGTAATGTAACGGTTACCATTGCGGAAAATCGATCCGCGACTATGGCTGCCCGCAAAGGCGAGTTGAAACTCCTGCCCTGCTTCAAGAACCCAATCGAGCTTCTCAAGGTGGCGAGGAAAATAGAGATGAGGGAGTTGCCCTGCGCGTGGGCAGCGTTCAATTAACTGCTTTAAAGTGTGAATGCCATCCCCAGTGACAAACGGGGCATACTTAAGTGTGATGGAAATAATGTTGCCTTGAGCCTCACCGGGATAGCGCACATAAAACACGCCAGCTTCAGCTTGATACGGCGCTTTTTGTTGCAGTAAAAAACGGGCGTTAATCGGGAATGATTGGATGTAGTCACTCAGTTGCTGTTCATTTTGCAGCAGTTTGACGCCAACGCCGCGGCAGCCTAAATCTGGTTTAGCGACAAGAGGGAAATCCAACGATGCTTGTTGCATTGCAGACAGAGCCTGTGCTGTTTGCTGCTGAGCGGTTTGATGGCTTTTCGTTCGGGTGATAAAGGGCGATATCCACTGCTGAGCGTATTCACCGGCTAGATTAAGAATGTCGTGTTTTGACTCTCCAACCATGCCGCTGAGCTTGATGCCGGGGTTTGCAATTAAAGGTAAGCCCCAGTTGCCATAACGCAGCCCTTGCAGCAGGCTTTGAATCACCACCGGAGTGTAGAAAAACCAACTGGGCAGAAATTCATAAGGAGAAATGCTGCGTTTGGCGTCTTGCTCTAAAAGCGGCATACCCGCGTTGATTTTGCCATGTGCAATGCAAGGTATTTCTAATTTGGCGTTCATGACAATCCTTTAGAAAATGATTTGTTGAGAAGACGATTAGTGAGCATTAATAGCCCAATCGCGATAGGAATAATGATCCATTGATAATGAGAGGGCTGTTGCCAAACCTGACTCCCTAGGTAATAAAGCGTTGAAAAAACGATCAGTGTCCACAGTGCTGTGGCCGTCAGTACGGAGCACAGAAATAGCGCCAATGGAATAGAAAAAAAGCCGCTCAAAGTAAAACCCACCGTTCTTAGGCCGGGGACAAAGCGAATAATAAACAGATTTAAAAAAGTATGATGGTGCAGCTTGCGACGGACGGTTCGAAAATGTTTATTGGTCAGCGCTTGATAACGAAGCGGACGAACGCGTTGTGCCACTTGGCCTAAGTAATACAAACCGAGATCGCCACTGACAATGCCGACAAAAATAGCCAACAACGCCAAGCCGGGGGGCATGAGATTTTGCAAAGCTAGTGTGGCGGCGGTGACAATAGCGACATCCTCTAACAAATAGGAAAGCAAAATTACGCCGATGAATAGTAAAGTCAGTGAATGACTTTCGGCTGTTAGAAAGGTTTGAATGTCGATAGCAAGCGCCACACTTCCTCCTTAGCAAATTATGATCAAGTATAGAATAAGGCGCTGATTGCGCTTTTATTCTCATTACGAGGACAAAGACCTGCCAAAGAATAGAAAAATTGCATATTTGATGATTTTTTATAATTAAATTTAATCAAACTAATGTTTGAAAATTAAACAGAGGTTGTAACGAGCCTTAAATGAAGCGTGGATAGTCAAGAACCATCAAGATCAGAATTAGGGTTGTCGAGCGGGAAATAAAAAACGCAGCGAAAGGCTGCGTTTGTGGGGTGAAAGCGCCTTAATTCATTGGCCTCTTTCAATCTATTTGAGTGGTGGTTTATTGGGTAAGATCAATCTTGTAAACCGCAAAACCAACCTCATCGTTTTCCACCAAAGTCATTGGGTATTGGCCTTTCTCTTTGATGAACTGTGCTGCTTTCTCGCTTGGAGAGGTTTCAAAACGAATATCTAACGCGGTATTAGTTTTAATCGGAGCAAACGACCAGTTGTTATCAGCACTTGGCGTAACTTGACCTTTTTCTTTACTCACGCGCGAAATGTAGTTGGCGACGGCCGTGCGGTTTTCGTCGGGTGAGTCAAAGGCAACAAATTGTGCGCCCGTGCCTGCAAATTTATTACTATAAGCGCGGTAGTTATTGGTGGCGACAATAAAGGTCTGTTTTACATCGATAGGTTTACCTTGATAAGTTAAGCCTACAATGCGCTCAGCATCTTTATTCGCCACTTTACAATCACCATCGTATTTGGCGGGTTGAGTCACATCGATTTGGTAATTCACCCCATCCATCACATCAAAGTTATACGTGCGGAAATCAGCCCAATTGATCAAGGATTGTGGTTGAGTGCTGTGCGGATCAATCTGATTAAACTGCCCCGCGCTGCATTCCAACCACTCCTTCACTTCTTTACCCGTCATTTTCAGCGCGACTAATGTATTAGGGTAAAGATAGAGATCTGCTGCGTTACGAAATGTCAGTTGGCCAGCTTCGACTTCGGTGAAACCGGCTGGGTCATCTTTACGGCCACCAACTTTGAAAGGGGCTGCGGCCGATAACACCGGCAAACCATCAAGATCAGGGTCGCCTTGAATAAAGCGTTCCACATAATCTTTTTGTGCAAGATTAACGATTTGCACGGTTGGGTCATCTTGTACCAAGGCTAAAAAGCTGTACATCACATCATTCGCTTGGCCAATCGGTTGATTCACAAAATCTCGCGTGCCTTTGTGGTCTGACTCTAAGGCTTTCACTATGCCTGTATCGGCTGCTGCCAATGATTTCTTATTGGCTTTATCGAAAATTGGGCGAGCTTGGGATTGACCATTCACGACTGACCATTGGCCATCTTTGCTTTGCAAAGTCAGATCCATCACACCAACATGGCTACCCCAGCGCCCCGGCATGACAGCGGTTACGCCATTAATGGTGCCTTTAGTTACATCTGCTCCTGGCAGTTTGGCAAAATCTTGGCTAGGGAATACCGCGTGAGAGTGACCAAAAGCAATTGCGTCAATGCCTTCTACTTGGGTGAGGTAGTAAACCGAGTTTTCTGCACCAACGGAATATGGGTTAGCTGAGACACCAGAGTGCGGGATTGCCACGATCACATCGGCACCCTCTTTTTTCATCTGCGGGATCAGCTCCTCGGCTGTTTGCTTGATGTCTTTGGCAAACACTTTGCCATCCAGGTTTTTCTTATCCCACACCATGATTTGTGGTGGGACAAAACCAATGTAACCCACTTTAATTTGGTGCTCTTTGCCATCGGTATCTTTGAACGTGTGCGTTTTAATGAGATAGGGATTGAAGAGGTGTTTGCCCGTTTGTTGGTCATAGACGTTGGCATTGACATACGGGAATGCGGCGTCGTTAATACTCTCCTTTAAAAAGGACAAACCGTAGTTAAATTCATGGTTACCAATGTTACCTACATCGTAGCCGAGCTGATTCATCGCTTTGTAAACTGGGTGAACCTCACCAACTTTGATGCCTTTGGCGGCCATATAGTCACCCATTGGGCTACCTTGGAGTAAATCACCGTTATCGACCAAAATGCTGTTTTCGACTTCGCTGCGCGCTTGCTTCACTAACGTCGCCGCACGGGATAAACCAATCTGGTTCGATGGCTTGTCTTTGTAGTAATCGTAATCCATCACATTGGTGTGAATATCGGTCGTTTCGACGATACGCAGTTTAATGGTGTCCGCCATTGCTGGGCCAGCCATTGCTAACATACCGCTCAAAATCGCGATGGAGAGAGGTTTCACTGCCACTTTCATTGTGTACTCCAGTTAGGGGTAGGGAACAAATAACTCGTCTAATGTAACAAAATCTTATGAAACGATGATTTCAATGAATATCAATTTGTGATGTTACGCGTTAACTCACCGGCATTCTGTCGACAAGATCTCATCATTGATTGGCTTTTAATCAGAGAGATAGTCACTTCTTATTCGGAATTATCCATTCCCTTATCAGCTTTTGATATAAAAAATGAAATTTTAGAATTTCAGGTAATATGAAGAGCCCGCCATAATGCATCCATGAATTAAGTTATGGATAACAACAATGAGTACGACGGAAACCATTTCTCAGTTGCCAATCAAAGGGCCGCGCTTAGTCGCGGTCAACAATGATGCTTTGGCAAGTAGCGCTCCATCGTACGTCAAAAGCCAATTGACCTGCGGTGAAGTGGCTTTGATTGGTGCAGGGCCGGGCGACCCAGAACTGCTGACGCTCAAAGCGTTGAGCTTTCTACAACAAGCCGACGTGGTGTTGTACGACTACCTAGTGTCTGATGAAATTATGGCGCTGGTGCCGAGCGATACCATCTTAGTCTGCGTGGGTAAGCGCGCTGGACACCACAGTGTTCCTCAAGAAAAAACCAATCAATTGCTGATCGATTTTGCGCAGCAAGGTTACAAAGTCGTGCGCATTAAAGGCGGCGATCCGTTTATGTTTGGCCGCGGTGGTGAAGAGTTGGAAGTGCTGTTTGATGCGGGAGTGAAATTTCAGGTGATCCCCGGTATTACAGCGGCGGCAGGCGCAACAGCCTATGCGGGAATTCCACTGACTCATCGCGATTATGCGCAATCCGCTCTGTTTGTCACCGGTCACCTTAAAGCGGAAAACGATGACATGGATTGGTCAACATTGGCGCGAGCTAATCAAACCTTAGTCATTTACATGGGCTTGATGAAGTCGAGTTATATCCAGCAGCAGTTGATTGAACATGGACGCCAAGCCAACACACCAATCGCGATTATTGAACGCGGTACTCAGCGTTCACAAAAAGTCTTCAAAGGGCAGCTCAGTGACTTATCACAACTGGCGGCGCGGGCGCAGGCTCCGGCCTTGATTGTGGTGGGCGAAGTGGTGGCGCTGTCGGAAAAACTGCATTGGTTTGGTGAACAACCCGCGCAGCAAAACCAAGTGAATTACGCCTGATTGCAAGGCTAGTCAGTTAGTTCCAACTCAATACTCAAACCAATTTCTCATTGCACAAGACTCGCAATGCGAGCGAAAAGGAAGCATGCAGATGGATCAACAACGCTTAACCCATTTACAACAGCTCGAAGCCGAAAGTATTCATATTTTACGTGAAGTGGCCGCTGAATTTGATAACCCAGTAATGATGTATTCGATTGGTAAAGACTCTTCGGTGATGCTGCATTTAGCGCGCAAGGCTTTTTATCCGGGGAAAATTCCCTTCCCACTACTGCATGTGGACACCGATTGGAAATTTCGTGAGATGATCGAATTTCGTGATCGTATGGCGCACAAGTATGGTTTTGAGCTTTTGGTACACAAAAACCCAGAAGGGATTGCGATGGGGATCAGCCCTTTTGAGCATGGATCTTCAAAGCATACTGACATCATGAAAACCCAAGGTTTAAAACAAGCGTTGAACCAATATGGTTTTGATGCTGCTTTTGGTGGTGCGCGTCGTGATGAAGAGAAATCACGCGCGAAAGAGCGTGTTTATTCTTTTCGTGACAAGAACCACACGTGGGATCCGAAGAACCAGCGTCCGGAGCTATGGAAAACCTACAACGGCCAAATCAATAAAGGTGAGAGCATTCGTGTTTTCCCATTGTCGAACTGGACTGAATTGGATATTTGGCAATACATCTATTTGGAAAACATCGAGATCGTACCGCTGTATTTATCGGACATTCGCCCAGTTGTCGAACGCGATGGGATGCTGATCATGGTCGATGACGAGCGGATGAAGCTGCAACCTGGAGAAGAAGTACAGCACAAGAGTGTGCGTTTTCGCACGTTAGGTTGTTATCCACTCACTGGCGCAATTGAATCAGAGGCCAATACGCTAACGGGCATCATTGAAGAGATGCTGGTGGCCACTTCCAGTGAACGACAAGGCCGCGCGATCGACCACGATCAATCAGGATCGATGGAATTGAAAAAACGCCAAGGTTATTTCTAAGCCTCTAAGGAAAGATTATGAATAGTGCAGTTCAGGCTCAGCTTTCTGAGATCGGTATTGAAGCTTATCTCACGCAACACCAGCACAAATCGTTACTGAGATTTCTGACTTGTGGCTCAGTTGATGATGGAAAAAGTACCTTGATTGGTCGTTTGCTTCATGACACAAAACAGATTTATGAAGATCAACTGGCCGCCGTCCATTCCGATAGCCAGCGTGTTGGCACGACGGGCGAGCGCCCCGATTTAGCTCTGTTAGTTGATGGCCTGCAAGCGGAACGTGAGCAAGGGATCACCATTGACGTGGCGTATCGCTATTTCTCTACTCAAAAGCGCAAATTCATCATTGCCGATACTCCGGGGCATGAGCAGTACACGCGCAATATGGCGACGGGCGCATCCACTTGCGATCTCGCGGTGATTTTGATCGATGCCCGTAAAGGCATTTTGGATCAAACGCGTCGCCACTCATTCATTGCCAATCTGTTAGGTTTGAAGCATTTTGTGGTGGCGGTGAATAAGATGGATCTGGTCGATTACTCACAAGATCGTTTTGAGCAGATCCGTCAAGACTACGTGGAATTTTCAAAGCATCTGCAAGGTGATACTGATATTCAGATCATCCCGCTTTCTGCTCTGGAAGGGGACAACGTGGTCGAAGCAAGCCAACATATGCGTTGGTATCAAGGCCCATCACTGCTGGAGCTGCTTGAAACGGTGGACGTTGATCAGCAAAAAGGAGCCGGTGAGTTTCGTTTTCCAGTGCAGTATGTGAACCGACCGAATCTCGATTTTCGCGGTTTTGCTGGCACGATTGCAGCGGGCAGCATCAGCGTTGGAGATGCAATCACTGCACTTCCGTCCGGAAAAACATCCACCGTGGCACGTATTGTTACTTTCGATGGAGATTTGCCGCAAGCGCAAGCCGGCCAAGCGGTGACGTTAACGCTCAGCGATGAAATTGACATCAGCCGTGGTGATCTTATTGTGCTGCAAGGAGCGCAGGTTGAATCAACTAACCATCTATTAGCCGATGTGGTCTGGATGACAGAACAACCGCTCAAAGCCGGGCGTGAATACAACATCAAAATTGCAGGTAAGAAAACCGTCGGCCAGTTGCAAGCGGTGCGTCACCAGTACGATATTAATAATTTATCGACTTATCACAGTGAAGAGTTGCCGCTCAATGGCATTGGCTTGTGTGAATGGTCGCTAACAGAGTCGATCGCGCTGGATAAATACTTAGACAGTGCCAATACTGGTGGTTTTATCATCATCGATCGCCTGACGAATGTGACGGTGGGAGCGGGCTTAGTTCGAGATAGTTTGCAAAACATCGCTCATGCTCAAAGCGCCCACTCTGCATTTGAAGTGGAATTGAATGCCTTGATCCGCAAGCACTTTCCACACTGGGAAGCCAAAGATCTTCGTCAGTTACTCAAGGCTTAACTGTGGTGATTCGCTGGGAGGGATTGCCGCTTACAGCGTCCCTCTATTGGCTAGTTTGAGGCAACAAAGGATTGAGTAATGAGTACGAATTTGGCCAATAAAGATGAAAATGTTGTCTGGCATCAGCATACGGTGGATAAGTCGTTCCGCGCCAACTTAAAACAACAACAGCCAGCAGTATTGTGGTTTACGGGGCTGTCAGGGGCGGGAAAATCAACCATTGCTGGTGCGTTGGAACAGCGTTTAGCTCAACTCGGGTATCACACCTATTTACTCGATGGGGATAATGTACGCCACGGCTTGTGCAGCGACCTTGGGTTCTCAGAGCAAGATCGGCGAGAAAATATTCGCCGTATTGGTGAACTCGCGAAGCTGATGGCCGATGCTGGGTTAATCGTGTTATCAGCCTTCATTTCACCGCATCGCGCTGAGCGTCAATTAGTGCGCGATATGCTGCCACAAGGTGAATTCATCGAAGTGTTTGTCAATACCAAGTTGGACGTGTGCGAGCAGCGCGACCCGAAGGGGCTGTATAAAAAAGCGCGCGCTGGTGAAATCAGTAATTTTACGGGTATTGACTCTGAGTATGAGTCGCCGCAAAGCCCTGAGATCGATCTTGCGGCTGGCGAAAAAAGCATTGATGAGCTAGTGGAAATTTGCCTAACAGCGCTGCAAGTGCGAGCGATTATCGCCTAATCGCCTAATGTAGAAGAGGGCTCATCAGCTTGAGCCCTTTATTTTTGAGGCTAGACGGCGTGATGAAAAGAGCTGCTGGCAACTTCGGTGTGGACAGTGAATTTCTGGCTAAGCACCGCCAACATCTGATCGTAGTACTGCATATTCGGTTTATTACCCAGTAGCTTACACAGCTCATTGCCAGTGGGACTGAAACGGTAATAGAGCAGCCTGACTCCTTTACTCATCGATTGCAGTGACAGATTCTTGCCTTGATAGGTCAACAGCAGCGCCGGTTCAAGTTCAATTTCTCCCGACTCCAGTTCAGTGGCATGCAGTAAGCCAAGCTCGATCAGTACCAACAGGCTCGAATAGGGTAATTGGAAACTACCCATATTGATGACAAATGTGCTGATGCGTTTTCCTAAACTAAAAATGCCGTTAGTAGCACGAATGCCGACCAACAGCTTGCGGCTATTATCGCTACCAAAACAGCAGGCTAACGCTGAGGCTTTTTGGAGTATCTGCGCCTCTTTCGGTGTCATGTCTTGTAATACTTGCAGTGCTTTCATTGAGGTTGAACCGGGGTTGGTCACCTCGCGTTTGAGTACTTGCGCCCAAAGTCGCTGCATTGAAGAGTTGTGGATGTCTTGCGCCATATCGAAAAAGCGGTGTAACCAATCTTGATCAGGCTCTCCCGCGGTCTCATTTTTACAAGAGATATGCGCCAGTTTGACGATTTGCTCTAGGTTTTTTTGTCGCTGCTCTTTACGTTGCTGTTCTCTAAATAAGGCGCGATCAAGCGAGGTTTTTTCTGGCGGATCCGTTTGTAGCAGCGCATCTAAGCCGTGATATTGAGCAATATTCAAAATGCGACTACCACTGTCTTTGATGTAGCTCGATTTTTTTTCGTGGCTTTGACCTGAGTTGGCTTGATGTTCAATCACTACAGGGTTGTTGGTATCTGCCATTTTATGTCCGCTTCAATCACCCATTTCATTCATGGATTAAAATGTAACGTGTAACGCATTTTCCATCTAGGAAAAACATTCGTTCTAGATCATAAATTTGCGCTATCCCTAATGATAATAACTTGTTAAAATTGTTATCGGAATTTGTGGGGCGCTTATGAAGTGTTGGAAAGAAAATAGACTGAAAAAGCACCTATCGATTACTTTACTATTGTTGATATATGTCGCTTTGCTAGCGTATTTATCTAAATATATCGTTTAGTTTAGATGAATCAATAGGTTGCCATTTTGTTAACTACATGTCGTCGTATTCTTCGATCGCAGTGCCTTCGATCACATACGCTGTTTCGGCCAGATCGTGGCTAACACTTTCGGTTTTCAGTGTCCCAATTAGATAAATTACATCCCAGAGCTGCTGGATTGGAGCACCTTGCGGATATTTCACATAAATAATTTGGTTTGGTGGCGGTGGCGGCACGTGAATGCATGCGCCAAAGTAGGGCACCAGTAGAAACTCAGTAACGTTATTGGCGTCACCTTCCAGTGGGATCACAAAGCCGGGTATTTTGACCACGCTGCCATTGAGCTCTTTTCTAACCCCGCCGATTTTTGATTGTGCAGCCGTCATTTCACCATCATGGTTCAATGCTGGCATGCCATCGGCGTTGAATTGGTTACGTTCATTCTCGGGGATCAGATCGATCCAATCGAGCGTCAGTACTTGTTCATTACTCTGTGCGTACATCGGTAACAAGCCTGATAGCAGCAGCGTGCTGATAAGCAGTAGTTTTTTCATCGTTAAGTCCTAAATTCGAATGGTCATTCCATCGCTAAGTGATTGTCTATAGGCGCGTAGAGCCGGGATAACACCAATAATAATGCCAGCCAGCTGTACATAAGCTAATAATTGCCACTCATAGCCGCTTAAGGTGCTGAGTGTGATTTGAATGCCATAATGCTGCGCAATAAAAGGTTGCGCCAGTGCGAGCAGTGAATATAACCCCGCTAATCCAACGCAGATGCCAATGAAGGTCAGCGTCGTCGCTTCGCTGATAAGCAGAGCAAAAATATGTTTAGGTTGTGCGCCCATGGCGCGCAGAATCGCCATTTCACGGCGTCTTTCCTGCAAGCTTGTCAGTAAGCTGCTGAGCATACCAAGTAACCCTGCCGCCACCACAAATACCGACACCGCCATTAAAGCTTGTTCTGCTATCGACATCATACCCCACAGTTCTTGCAGAGCGACGCCGGGCATAATGGCGCTCAAGGGTTCTTGGCGATAGTTATTGATTTCACGTTGCAGTGCAAAGGTTTGAATTCTCGATTTTAAACCGATCAACATGGCGGTGATCTGCTTGGGTTGAAAGTTGTGTTGTTCAAGCTGCTCTTTGGATGGCGAATTGCCTAAATGCGCACCCGATTCCCAACCCACGTGAATGGCTTCAATTGCTTCTAATGAGACATGCACTGTTTTGTCTACGGGCGTTCCCGTTGGCGCTAAAATCCCCACTACTTTGAAAGGGAGGTTGTCGTGGCGGCTAAAACCCACATCGCTGATCCCATGCGCAATAATGATGTCACTGCCAATATGGTAACCTAAGGTTTCGGCGACATCTGAACCCAATACCGTTTCAAATAAACCATGAAACTCAGTGCCTTGAGAGAAGGTGAGTGGTTGCTTACTTCCATATTTGAAATGCTCGAAATAATGGTGATTAGTGCCCATAACGCGAAACCCTTGGTGTGAGTCACCCAAGGAAATGGGGATCGCCCACTTGACGCTGCGATGCTCACTGAAGGCTTGGTAGCTTTTCCAGTCGATATTATTGGTGGCATTGCCAATTCTAAATACCGAATAGAGCAGCAAGTTGACTTGTCCAGAGCGGCCGCCGACGATTAGATCCGTCCCTGAAATGGTGTTGGCAAAGCTCTCTTTGGCTTGAGTTCGAATGCGTTCAACCCCCATTAACAGAATGACTGAAATGGCGACCGTCAGAATGGAGAGTAGCGCTGTGGTTTTGCGGTTAAGTACGCTTTTCCACGCCAGATTGGTAATTACATTCATGCTGTCACTCCTGCCTGATTCAATTGAGGGAGGTAAACTGCGCGGTCAAATAAAGCTTCTAAGGTGGGATCGTGGCTCACAAACACCAGTGTTGAACCTGCCTGATTCGCCTCTTCCAATAGCAGTTCGATAAACGCGAGTCGATTGTCGTGATCCAGCGCCGAGGTTGGCTCATCAGCGATGATCAGCTTGGGTTCGCCAATCAGTGCTCTCGCCGCCGCGACACGCTGCTGCTGGCCAATACTGAGTTCGATAACCGGTTTAGTCAGTAGTTCAGGTGCAAGATGTAGGCGAGTGAGTAACTGTTTTGCTTTCTCAATCAGATCGCCTGCAACATTCTGCTTGCGAGTGCTGGAAAAATGGCAAGGTAGCGTAACGTTTTCAATCACTGAGAGATAAGGCAATAAATTAAATTGTTGGAAAATGTAGCCAATGTGATCGGCTCGAAAACGATCCCGTTGACGGGAAGTTAACGTCGACAGGTTGGTGCCTAAAATAGAGACCTCCCCTCGTTGTGCTTGGTTGATCCCAGTCAGTAAGCTCAGCAAGGTCGATTTGCCACAACCACTTGGCCCTTTAATAAAAAGGTGCTCTCCACGTTTTACACAAAGATCTTGGATAGATAAGGCTGGTTGTGAGCTATTCGGCCAACGAAATTCGACCTCTTTCAATTCAATGACAGACGTCAGCGATAGAATATGCAAATCACTCATTGTGAATTCCTTTAACGACAGTGAACCTAGAGTAAGTATGTGCTTACTCTAGGTTGTTGCTTATACGCCTTAAAACGTAATGCGAGTGCTGTTTGTTTTCAACTCAGAGGCAGATTGTGCTTTGTCTGTCAGTACATTGGCAGAGATTGTTTGGGTATTTGGGAACAAGTTAAACCATTGCGTGTCGAGGTACTGCAATTGCGGCATGTTATCGCAGTGATATTGGTACTGAATCGTGAATTCACCGTGACCACTGTGCTCGCCTTCATCATGCACATCTTTTTTATGGTCATGGTTTGCGTGTTGAGCATCTTTATCTTGATGTTTATCATCATGTTTTTCATGATGGTCGTGGTCGTGGTCGTGGTCGTGGTCGTGGTGCTCACCATTTAACGTATGCGCGATACGACTTTCTTCTAAATGACACTTGGCTGGAGCGGGCAGTTGGAAAATGCCATCGGCGTGGCTGAACTGCTCAAGGACTTTATTTAAGCGCTGTTGTTGTTCATCATTTTGTGGTGCATGTTCAAAGCCGACTACATCAGCGCCGGGGGCGGTGATTTCAATCAGTAAATCTTGCCCATCTTGAGCAATATTGAACTCGACGTGGCCATGTACATGAGCCTCATGTTGGCGAAACTCTTCATTTGCCAGTGCTGGCGTGCTTAAAATTAGGCCGATAGAGAGAGCGAGTTTACGTTGGATAAACATTGGGTGATTCCTTTTAAACATCAAAATAGCCCTTAGCGCGTTGGCTTTGGGTAACAAATCATAAATAACTAGATAAGACGTCTAAAAGTGAGGAGGTGAGCGAGCAAGATAAGCGTAATGAACTGAGGGGCGACGCTGAGTTTTCTCTACTGATGATCGAATTTCGCAGCCACTAACGGCAGGAAGGATAGGCAGCGCACTGCTTAGACCATTTTGAAAGCCAGAAAAAAGTTGGCAATGATGCTGCGCGTGATGCGCAGGATTAGTATCGAGGTGATGATCTACATAAGCGACATTCAACCATAGCATCAGCAGCATGGCACATAATGCAATGCTTTGAGCTCGGTAATGGGGGCAACGTAGACGGGTAAACATCAAACCAATACAGTAGTAAAATGATAATTGTTATAATATAACAATATTGTGAGAATAAAGCGTACTCTTATTTTTATAAAAGCACCTTTCACCACGATATGTTTAGCAAAGGCAGCCGTGTTATCGGCCACCTAAGGTTATTATAAATTCTGTTTGATCAAGCCTAAAACCGTTTGAATTTCCTCATCACTCAATGCACCTTCCTTAACAAACAGTACCTTACCTTGCTTATCTTGAACGATGATCGCTGATGATTCCTCTTTTAAATCCCACGCTTTGGCTACATTTCCCGCTTCATCTAGCACCATGGAAGACCACGGAAACTCTTTCTTGCTGTCTTGAGCGGAAGATTTGACAAACGATCCTGTGCCCCAAATCGCATCATCTTGGTTGATGATCGAGGTGGTTTGATAACTTTCTGCGGGAAATTGTGCGGCCGTAATGGCGGCCATCAATGGTGCATTTAACGCTTTAGCACTGCTGCGACCAGCAATGGCTTGAATGACGCGCACTTTGCCTAGCAGTTGGCTGGTATCCCAAGTTTGAAAGGCCGTTTTATCATCTTGTAGGATGATTTCACCATATTTTTCCACTGAAACATCAGCAACTTGCTGACCTTGGGTAATGTTGTGTGCCATGGCAAGCGCTGGACAGCAGGCCATTAGAATGGCGATCACTCGTTTACTTTTCATTGTAGGGGTCCCTTTTAGTTGAGCAACAAAGGTATAGCATAGAATCAATAAAACCACGAAAAGAGGCCATTAAGCGGTTAACAAAATGCTAACAAAGCCTCAATTCTACACGCTTTATTCGCTGAGCTGGGGTGGGAAGCAGATGCCTGTTCCTCCTAACCCACAATAACCATTCGGATTTTTAGCTAAATATTGTTGATGATAGCTTTCGGCGTAGTAGTAAGGACCAGCGGGTGCAATTTCGGTGGTAATTAAGGCTCGTTGACTGGCTGACAACGCCTGCTGGTATCGCTGCTTTGAGGCTTGTGCTATTTGCTGTTGTTGTTCTGAATAGGTATAGATAGCGGAGCGATACTGAGTGCCTTTATCGTTACCTTGACGCATGCCTTGGGTCGGATCGTGCTTTTCCCAAAAATGACTTAATAGCTTTTCTAATGGCAAGCGCTGTGGATCAAAGATTACGCGTACCACTTCAGTATGGCCAGTTTCACCACTGCATACTTCTTCGTAAGTTGGGTTTGGGGTAAAGCCGCCGGCATAGCCTACTGAAGTCGACACCACACCATCGAGTTGCCAAAATAAGCGTTCAGCGCCCCAAAAACAGCCCATACCAATCACTATTTGTTGCTGATGCTCATTAGGCTGCTCAGTGATGTTGCTGTGGTTAACGTAATGAATTTCCTCCACTGACATAGGGGTTTCTCGTCCTTTCAGTGCTGTTTGTGCGCTGACCATTGTTTGTTTATTGAGCATGAGCTTTCCTTTTGTGTACCGATTTTTGGCTTTATTTATTGTTGTTGAGCCACTGTTTCACATTCAGCCCGAATAATTGACTGATTTCATACAGACGGAGCTTGCTATTGGCGGTATGATTTCCATCCATTAACGATCTGTTTACTCAACTGTTCCTTTAATTAAGCATGAGACGAAAATCATTACCAGTTCTATTCACGATGCTACTTATTTCCACTTCGGCGTATGCCAAGGTGGCGTTAACCATTAATGGTTTAGAGGGTGAATTAGAAAACAACGTTGAAGCCTATTTATCGTCGATTCCAGAGAGCGACTATTCAACGCATCTTCGTTTTCAATCTCGTTTAGAGAAAAGCATGACGGAAGCGCTTGTCGCGCTGGGTTACTACCATCCTCAATTTGAGTTTGTGGTGGTGAGCGATGAGCAAGAGCTGATGGTCAATATCAATCCTGGACCGCTAACAACCATTAAAGAGATGGATGTGGTGATCAGCGGGGAAGCTGAATCTGATGCTGATTTTGCCAATCTTATTAACCGCAATGCCCTTAAAGTGGGCGCGGCGGTTAATCATGGCCAGTACGATGCTTTGAAATCGGGTATCCGTAACTTAGCGTTGCAAAAAGGTTATTTTAACGGGAATTTTGAATTAAGCCGTTTGGAAGTTGCGCCAGAGTTGAATGAAGCTTTCGTACGCCTTCATTTTAACAGTGGTATTCGTTACCATTTTGGTCCCTCGCTCATTACTGGCAGCCAAATTGAAGATCAGCGAGTTCGCTCACTTCAGCCCTATAAAACCAATGATCCTTACCTTGTTTCCAAGGTAGGGGAATATAACCAAAACTTATCCAATACCGATTGGTTTTCCTCTGTTTTTGTTGAACCCGATCTTAGCCAACTGGAGAACGGTCGCGAACTGCCGATGAAGGTTTCCCTTGCACCGCAAGCTCGAAATCAGCTTGAAACCGGTTTAGGTTACTCAACGGATGTGGGAGTGCGTGGTTCATTCAAGTGGAAGAAACCTTGGGTTAACAGCCTCGGCCACAGTTTTGATAGCAGTTTCTCCCTTTCTGCCCCAGAGCAGACTATTACCGCTGGCTACAAAATACCGCTAGAAGATGTGCGGCGTGAATATTATCGAATTCAGTATGGAATGAAGAATGTCGATAACCGTGATACGAAGAGTTTGGAGTCTAACTTATCGTTTGAACGCCACTGGCTGCGTGATGGTGGTTGGCATCGAACCCTATTCGTTCGTTATTTGATAGAAAACTACGAACAAGGTTTGCAAAGCGATGTCGGCCAGTTTGTATTACCGGGAGCGACCTATTCTCGTACGCGTGTTCGTGGTGGTTCAATGCCGATGTGGGGCGATAAACAGAGCATCACACTTGAGTATGGCGATCCTAATTTCGTCTCTGAAACGCGTGTGGTGCGGTTGTTGGCGGGCACTGCTTGGATACGCAGCGCCGGGCAAAACCACCGTGGTTTATTGCGTTTAGACGGCGGCGCAAACTTCAGTGAAGAGTTTGACAAACTCTCGCCTTCTCTGCGCTTCTTTGCTGGTGGCGATAATAATTTGCGAGGGTATAGCTATCAATCTATCTCACCTAAAGATGCCAGCGGCGCACTGACTGGGGCCAAATACATCGCCACCAGTTCGTTGGAGTATCAATATCGTTTGGTTGGAAATTGGTGGGGCGCACTGTTTGTCGATTACGGCGATGCCTTTAATGACTCACCGGATTGGAAAACTGGTGTGGGAGCCGGGATTCGCTGGGCTTCTCCGGTTGGACCTATCCGCTTAGATTTTGCATGGGGGCTTGACGCTAATCCCGGCGATGAATTTCAGCTGCATTTCACCTTGGGGCCTGAACTATGACCAAAGTGATGTTGAAGATAACCAAATGGGCATCGGCGATTTTATTCACCTTGTTGGGCGCGGTATTTATTGCACTCGCAGCCTTGTTGTTTACCAATACAGGGCTTAACGGTCTGTTGTGGGGAGCACAAAAAGCGCTGCCACAACTGCAGGTTGCCAGCGCTCAAGGTGCAATTTTTCCACGTTTCACTCTCAACCAAGTCACCTTTTCCGATGAAGCATTAAAGCTCGATCTCGATGTGCAGCGCGTGACATTAGCCATAAGTGCTAGCTGCTTATTGGAGCCTTCAATTTGCTTAAATGAACTGGCGATCAGTGGATTAAGGCTGGCACTGCCAGAGCTTCCCCCTTCGACGCAAGGTGAGCCTTCGTCTGCCTCTGATCCCATTACGTCAATCTCTACACCGGTGCCAATTAAGGTTGGCCGTGTGGAGCTCAATGATATTCAGCTGGATATTTTGGGTAATACGCTGGCATGGAAGCAATTTTCTACTCATGCCTCATTTCAAGGTAATCGCTTACGGATTGGCAAAACCAGTTGGAGCGATATTCAACTGAAGCTTGCGACCAATGACGAGGCAGATTCAGCCTCAAGCGCACAATCCAAATCCACTCCATCCACAACCGTATCATCGACGGCGGCACCTGCGGTGAAAACGCCCATCACCTTGCCAGAAGTGATCATTCCGCTGCAATTGGAAGTGGAGCGTTTTGATATCAATCAGTTTACTCTTCAGCAAGCTGAGCCTTTGGTTGTCAAGCATCTTGGTTTGGTCGCCAATGCTTATCAGAGCAGTGTTTCATTAAAATCACTTGAGCTTGAGCTGCCACAATTGATTGCCAACCTAAAAGCTGATGCGCAGCTGAAGGGAGACTATCCGCTCAATCTCTCTTTAAAAAGCACGCTCAAAATGGCTGAAGCTCAGGGGCAAACACTGGCACTAGAGGCTTCGGGTAGCTTGGGTGATTTAACGATCAACGCGAAACTGGGCGGGCTTGCGCAAGCAAACTTAAATGCGCAATTGGCGCTACTGCAACCTGAGATCCCGTTTGATATTTCGTTAGATGATGTTCAAGCACAGTGGCCATTGATTGGGCAGGGAGACTATTTTGTTCGCGTACCGAGTTTAAAAACTCAAGGTTCACTCGACGGATATAGCGTGGCGCTCAATGGCCAACTGCAAGGTAAAGATCTGCCCGATGTGACGCTGGATGTTGCTGGTAAAGGCACTTTACAGCAAATCAACTTAGATTCTTTGCTAATCGATACCTTAGGGGGGCAAATTGCTGGCCAAGTGATGGCCAACTGGCAAGCCCCAATTCACTGGCAAGCGGCGCTGAATTTAGAGCAGATTCAGCCGGGATTACAGTGGCCGCAAGCCGAAGGCATGATCAGCGGTAAGCTCGAAACCACGGGTGAGCTGACCGAGCAGGGCGGTTGGAACGTTGCGCTGCCTATTTTGGATATTGAGGGTGTGTTGCGTGGCTACCCACTGAATATTGAAGGTCAATTAAACGCATCAGATATGACAGGGAAAGGCGCTTTTACTGTGTCGACCAGCGGCTTAACGTTAGCCCATGGACCCAACCAGATTACGGCCAAAGGTGAGCTGGATAAAGAGTGGCGTATGGGCTTATCGGTTGATTTTGCGGATCTGGTGAAAAGTGTTCCTGATTTGCACGGCAAAGTGATTGGCGATATTTATCTGCGTGGTGATTTACAGCAGCCACAAATCAAGCTGCGCCTCAATGCAAATGATCTTGCTTGGCAGCAACAAGCGACTTTAAAGCAGGTGACTTTAACTGGTGATGTTACGCCACTTCCTGTGCCACAAGCCGAAGTGAAATTGCAGGCGAGCCAGTTGAGCTACCAGCAGCAGTTAGTTGATAGTGTGGACTTGCGTTTTTCAGGTACGCAGGCGCAGCATCAACTGAGCTTAGACGTCATTTCAAATCTGATTTCAACCAGCTTGGCGATCAGCGGATCTTTTGAAGATAAGCCGACGATGCAGTGGCAAGGTGCGCTGGAACGAGTACAACTGTCCACAGAACAAGGGCTGTGGCTATTAAACCAAGCGACACCTGTTGCGGTTAATATCGAGAAACAACAAGCCACGATTGCCGCGCATTGTTGGCAGCAAGAGGGAGCATCGCTCTGCTTAGATAAAGACGCGACTGTGGGGCAAAGTGGTGCGGCCGAGCTCTCTCTCAACCATTTTGATTTCCAGCAAATCGCGATGTTTTTACCGCAAGAGACCCAGCTTAAAGGCCAAGCCGATGCCAGTCTCACCGCTCAATGGGCGCCCAATACTGCGCCTCAAGCGAAAGTGTCACTCAGCTTAAGCCAAGGTGCAGTCACGCAGCACATCGACCAAGCCATTACTTTAGGTTGGGATAGCGTCACTATTGAAAGTACGCTTGAACAGAACAAGCTGTTTGCTCGTTGGCTAGTGGATGTGACCGATAATGGCGATCTGTCGGGGCAAATAACCATTGCAGATCTAATGGCAAAAGAAAAAATGATGGATGGCGCATTAACGCTTTCCACCTTTAATATTGATTTTTTACAGCCGCTGCTTGGGGATTATAGCCAAGCGAAATCGAAGATTAGCAGTCAACTTGCCTTCAGTGGGCCGATGTTGCACCCGAAAGTGATGGGTAGCGTGGTGGTGGATGACATTGTCGTCAAAGGCGATATTTCGCCGCTGGATGTTACCTCGGGCCGAGTGGCGATGGACTTTAATGGTTACCAAGCCTTGCTCAATGCTGCGATTCAAACTGCGGATGGCGAGTTGAGTATCAAGGGGGATGCCGACTGGCAGAAAATGGAGCAGTGGCGTGCCAACCTGCGCGTGTTGGCCGATGAGCTATTGGTGGATCTACCGCCTATCGTCAAGATTAAAGTTATCCCAGACATGAGCATCACACTAGAACCTCAACTGGCCACTGTGACAGGGAATATTAACCTGCCTTGGGGACGTATCGTGGTAGAAGAGTTGCCTCCGAGCGCGATTAGTGTCTCCAAAGATCAAGTGATATTGGACGCTGCTTTACAGCCTGTGAGCGAGCAAAGCGCCATGCCATTTAACGTTGAAACTAATGTAAACATCTCGATTGGTGATGATTTCCGGCTCAGTGCCTTTGGTTTGCAAGGCGGCTTGATTGGCCGCCTCAATGTGGCGCAAAAGGATAAAGGCCCTTTTATTACTGGAGAAGTAAACATCCAAAATGGTTCGTATCGATCCTTTGGACAAGATTTGCTGATCCAAGAAGGCAAAATTTTAATGAATGGACCGGTTGATCAACCTTATGTTTCGATTAAAGCGGTGCGCAACCCGGATAACACACAAGATGGCGTGATTGCAGGAGTAAAAGTGACCGGCTCTGCCGATGAACCCGCAGTCTCCATTTTTTCAGAACCCGCGATGCCACAAGCCAATGCACTTTCTTACCTACTTCGTGGTCAGAATATTGATGGCGAGGCGGGTGGTAATGCGATGACCACTGCACTAATTGGTTTGAGCTTGGCACAAAGCGGTAAGGTGGTGGGCGAAATTGGTCAAGCCTTCGGAGTGCAAGATCTGCAATTGGATACGGCCGGTTCCGGTGATGATTCACAAGTGACGGTAAGCGGCTATATTTTACCGGGGCTACAAGTGAAATATGGTGTTGGTATTTTCAGCTCGGTGGGCGAATTTACCGTGCGTTACCGCTTGATGAGGGATTTGTACGTTGAAGCGGTATCCGGTTTAGATAGCGCGGTGGATCTTTTGTATCAGTTTGAATTTAACTAGGGACAGTCATATGCAACATCTGGTTTTTGTCTACGGCACATTACGCCGTGGTGAAAGTAATGCGCATCTGCTTGAGACAAGCGAAATGTTAGGATCGTTCTACACGCCGGCTGACTATGCGCTGTATGATCTAGGTCCATATCCTGGCTTGGCTCAGGGAGAGCAATCGATAGTCGGTGAGGTATATCGAGTGGATGAGCAGACACTAGCAAAACTCGATCTTTTAGAAGATATTCCCATCGAATATCGCCGTGAAACGATCGAAACCCCATTTGGCCGTGCGTGGATTTATCTCTATCAAGATCACAGCCGTCTTACTGCTGTGATTGATTCTGGAGACTGGTGCCAACGGGTTTAACGAACGGCGTTGAAAATGGAAATAAAAAAGCCACACCGCATATTAGCAGGATGTGGCTTTTTATTTATAACGACACTTATCCCCTTCCTACTTGAAGCTGCAGCGGTGTTGGCTACGTTCGTTCACCCCAATCACATAGTTTGCCTATGCTCATGGGGACTCACTCACTTGCCGCCTACCTGCAACTCCAAGTTGTTTGGGTATATAACTATCGTGACTGTTTAATGATGGTGACTATTTTTGAGCGCGTTCAAATGAAGTCAGGATTTCAGCTCGCGCGGCAGCGGCATCTTCCCATCCATCGACTTTGACCCATTTGCCCGCTTCAAGCTCTTTATAGCGTTCAAAGAACTGTGTAATTTGCGCCTTCAGTAGTGCTGGCAGGTCATTTACGTCTTGAATGTGGTCGTACTCTTTGGTGAGCTTGGAGTGAGGAACCGCCACCACTTTGGCATCTTCACCAGACTCATCGGTCATCTTCAATACGCCAACTGGGCGGCAGCGAATCACCGAGCCTGGCATGAGCGGATAAGGCGTGGGCACCAACACATCGACAGGATCGCCATCGAGCGATAAGGTGTGATTCACATAACCGTAGTTGCATGGGTAGAACATAGGTGAAGACATGAAACGGTCCACAAATACCGCGCCAGATTCTTTGTCGACTTCGTATTTGATTGGGTCGGCGTTGGCTGGAATTTCAATCACCACGTAAATATCATCAGGCAGTGATTTTCCTGCCGGAACGTTGTTTAAGCTCATTTAGCATTTCCTTTTTCGTCGCTGGACTTGAATTGTTTTGGGTTGATTAACAGAACGTAAACGCTTGTGTTGCAACTTTAGCGGTAAATAGGAAACGGTGTAAACCGTAAAAAGAGAGTCTTGCCTCATATTTATCGATAAAAAAAGCGCCTAGAGTTAGGCGCTCATTGAGCTGATTTAATCGCGATTGAGTTCCAAGAACTCTTCCAATTTATGGACCATATTTTTTGAACCGCAGAAGAATGGCACACGTTGATGCAGTTCTGTCGGCTTAATATCCAACACGCGATTGACACCGTCAGAAGCAATACCGCCTGCTTGTTCAATCAAAAACGCCATAGGATTGCATTCATACAATAGACGCAGCTTGCCGTTTGGATGGCTTTGCGTGCTTGGGTATAGATAGATCCCACCTTTGAGCAGGTTACGGTGAAAATCCGCCACTAGCGAACCAATGTAACGTGACGTGTAAGGGCGATTATCTTCAGGCACATTCTCTTGGCAGTATTTAATGTATTTTTTGACGCCCGTTGGGAAGCGGATGTAGTTACCTTCATTGATGGAGTAAATTTTACCATCATCGAAGGTCATCATATTGGGGTGTGAAAGATAGAAAGTGCCGAGTGACGGATCATAAGTAAAGCCATTTACGCCGTTGCCGGTGGTATACACCAACATGGTTGAAGAGCCGTAAATAACATAACCAGCCGCAACCTGTTTATTACCGGGTTGTAAGAAGTCTTCTTGTGTTGGTGGCGTGCCGACTGGCGATACGCGGCGATAAATAGAAAAAATCGTGCCGACAGAGACATTGACATCGATGTTGGATGAGCCGTCCAGCGGGTCCATCAACACCACGTATTTTGCGTTTTTGTTGAGCTCTTTGCTAAACGCAACCGCTTCATCTTCTTCTTCACTGGCGACACCACACACTTGATCGCGCGCTTCAAGCGCCGCTTTAAATTTTTCGTTGGCGTACACATCGAGTTTTTGTTGTTCTTCGCCTTGAATATTATCCGTACCAACTGCACCGGTAATATCAGCAAGGCCTGCTTTGTTGATTTCTCTATTAACAATTTTTGCCGCAAGACGAATAGAGGACAACAGAGATGAAAGATCACCGCTTGCGTGGGGGAAGTCATGTTGTTTCTCAACAATAAACTCGCCAAGAGTGCGAATCTCAGACATGTTATTTCCTTAACATAGCTATATAGGGGGGAGTGATTGTTTCACAACGCATCCTCTTGTTGGGATGTCGGCCGAAACGAGGCACCCATTTGATAACGTTTGGGTAACACTGCGATTTTAGGGCTTAGATCTTTTTAATGGTAATGAAGTAACAGATTGAGATCTCAATTTGTTTGTCGACTTTTTAGAAGTTGCAAACATGCTCGCTTTTCTTAAATGGATGGTGATAATGGAGACAATCACTCACAACGCCATGTGCGAGGCTAGGATTTATGCATATTCACATTCTTGGGATTTGCGGTACGTTTATGGGCGGTGTTGCCGTTTTAGCGCGGCAATTAGGTCATAAAGTTACCGGCAGCGACGCCAACGTTTACCCACCGATGAGTACGTTATTGGAGTCTCAAGGGATCGAGATTATCGAAGGCTTTGACCCTGCTCAATTAGAGCCAAAGCCTGATTTGGTGGTGATTGGCAACGCCATGAGTCGCGGCAATCCGTGTGTTGAATATGTGCTGAACCACAACTTGCGTTACACCTCTGGCCCGCAATGGTTGCAAGAGTTCCTGTTGCATGACCGCTGGGTTCTTGCGGTGGCTGGTACACACGGTAAAACCACCACGTCGAGCATGTTGGCGTGGATCTTGGAAGATTGTGGTTACCAACCAGGCTTTTTGGTGGGAGGCGTACTTGGCAACTTTGGTATTTCTGCGCGTTTGGGCGAAAGCATGTTTTTTGTGGTTGAAGCCGATGAATATGACAGCGCTTTTTTCGATAAGCGTTCTAAGTTTGTCCATTATCACCCACGCACTTTAGTGTTGAACAACTTAGAGTTTGATCATGCGGACATTTTTGACGATCTTGAAGCGATTAAGCGCCAATTTCATCATCTAGTGCGTACTGTTCCGGGTAATGGCCGTATTTTTGCTCCGCAAAAAGAGCGCGCATTAGCGGATGTTCTCGCACGTGGCTGCTGGAGCGAAACCGAGTTTACCGGTGAGCAAGCGCAGTGGAAAGCTGAAAAAATCACGCGTGATGGTTCGCAATTTGATGTGTTCTTTGACAATGAACGCGTGGGGCGCGTAACTTGGGATTTGGTTGGCGATCATAATGTCGATAACGCCTTAATGGCGATTGGCGCGGCGCGTCACGTAGGGGTCACTCCAGATTTAGCCTGTCAAGCTTTGGGCAAATTTATCAATACCAAACGTCGTTTAGAGCTCAAAGGCGAAGTGAACGGTATTACGTTGTATGACGATTTTGCTCATCATCCAACGGCCATTGAACTTACTTTGGGTGGTTTACGTAACAAGGTAGGCGATCAGAAAATTATCGCGGTTTTAGAGCCTCGTTCGGCTACGATGAAGTTGGGTGTACATAAGCAAACTTTAGCGGCGTCATTACAGCAAGCCGATTCAGTTTATCTCTATCAGCCGAACAATCTTGCTTGGTCGGTGCAGGATGTAGCTGATCAATGCTCACAACCAGCGCAAGTGAATGATGATATTGATGCTTTCGTCGCGCAAATTGCACAGGAAGCCCAGCCGGGCGATCACATTTTGGTGATGAGCAATGGTGGCTTTGAAGGTATTCATAACAAGCTTCTACTTGCATTAAATCAAGCCATGTAATGCCAGCGACACAAACGAAATAGAGAGTTATGACAACACAACAGAAAGCCATCACTTTAGCCTTTACTGGCGCTTCAGGTGCTCCTTACGGACTTCGTCTGTTGGAGTGTTTATTGGCTGCAGATTACCGAGTGTATCTTTTGATCTCTTCGGCCGCGCGCGTTGTGCTTGCAACCGAGCACGGTTTGAAGTTGCCCAGTGGGACTGAGGCAGCCAAAGCTGCGTTGGTGGAACATTTACACTGCGATGCCTCACAGCTTGTCGTGTGTGGCAAAGAAGAGTGGTTCTCTCCAGTGGCTTCGGGCTCTGCTGCGCCAAAACAGATGGTGGTGTGCCCATGTTCGGCAGGCAGCGTTGCGGCGATTGCCCATGGCATGTCCGATAATTTGATCGAACGTGCCGCCGATGTAGTGATGAAAGAGCGTGGCCAACTGGTGTTAGTGGTGCGCGAAACTCCGTTTTCCACCTTACATTTAGAAAACATGCTCAAGTTGTCGCAAATGGGCGTCACCATTATGCCCGCTGCCCCCGGTTTTTATCATCAGCCGCAGTCAATTGAAGACTTGGTCGATTTTATGGTGGCGCGTATTTTAGACCATTTGGGCGTTGAACAAGGGCTTGTGCCGCGTTGGGGATATGACTCACGTCCAACGGTATAGCTTATTGCGTTAATTCCAATTACAATCCACCTCACTCAACGGGGAGCAAATCATTCATCTCAATGAATGCTGCTGAGATCAAGCGTGAGCTTGGGACCCGTAAACCTGAACCAGATAATGCTGGCGTAGGAATTGGGTTAGGATCTCAGAATAGGAATAATGGAATATTCTCATCCTCCTCAAGCCTGTGCCGCTCAACCAAGGAGAGCGACCAGTTGAACACCACTCTTAATACCATTGCACTTGCTACCATCACCTCTTTTTCAGCGCATGCCGCTGACAATATCCTTACCGTTTATACCTATGACTCGTTCGCATCAGAATGGGGCCCGGGACCGGCGATTGAAAAAGCATTCGAAGCACAATGCGCTTGCGATCTTCAGTTTGTGGCACTCGATGATGGGGTATCGATCCTAAACCGTTTGCGTCTTGAAGGTAATAACAGTAAAGCAGACATCGTACTCGGTTTAGATAACAACTTAATGGCCGAGGCCAAACAGACTGGCTTATTGGCAGATCATAATGTCGAGACGGGCCAAGTCACGCTACCCGGTGGTTGGAGTGATGAAACATTTGTTCCTTATGATTACGGCTATTTTGCCTTTGTTTACAATAAAGAGAAATTAGCAAACCCACCAAAAAGCTTAAAAGAGTTGGTAGAAAAGCGCGATGATCTTAAAGTGATTTATCAAGATCCGCGCACTTCAACACCCGGTCAAGGCTTACTGCTGTGGATGAAATCTGTCTATGGTGAGAAAGCCAATTTGGCATGGCAACAGCTCGCCAATAAGACGGTGACAGTCACCAAAGGTTGGTCAGAAGCCTATGCGATGTTTTTAAAAGGTGAGTCCGATCTGGTGCTCTCTTACACTACCTCTCCAGCCTATCATTTGATTGCGGAAAATGACGCCAAGTACGCGGCTGCTGATTTTGCCGAAGGACACTACATGCAAGTGGAAGTGGCTGCGAAAGTAAAACACAGTGATAACGGCAAATTGGCCGATGAGTTCATGCGCTTTATTTTAAGTGATCAATTTCAGTCGGTGATGCCAACCGGAAACTGGATGTATCCTGTGACGTCTGTCGCGCTACCGAAAGGTTTTGAAACGCTGGCTGTGCCACCAAAGGCGCTTACCTTTAGCGCACAAGAGGTGTCTGAGATGCGTAAAGCGTGGATCCGTGAGTGGCAAACCGCCTTAACGTTTTAAGGTTCGATAAAGTTTGAATGCTATTCCTAAAATAGGTATTGGGGTCGCGATGCTTGTCGCGACCTTTGTCATCAGTGCGTTAGCGGCGTTGCTGTTACAAGCACCCAGCTTAAATGTGATGCATGTATGGCAAGACCCGTATTATCGCCATGTTACTCAATTTAGTTTTTACCAAGCCAGCTTGTCGATGCTGCTCAGTGTTGGTTTCGCGGTTCCTGTTGCTCACGCACTTTACCGTCGTCGATTTTGGGGACGTGCGCTGCTGATCAAATTGTTTGCAACGACCTTAGTGCTTCCAGTGCTGGTGGGCGTATTTGGTTTGTTGGCCATTTATGGTAATAGCGGTCTGCTCGCCTCGCTGCTTGCGTGGTTTGATAGCAAACTGCCGTTTTCCATTTACGGATTAAACGGTATTTTACTGGCGCATCTGTTTTTTAATCTCCCGTATGCCAGCCGTTTATTGCTGCAAGCGTTAGAGTCGATCCCGGCTGAACAACATAAGTTATGCGCGCATCTTGGCATGAGTCATTGGCACAAATTTCGTTGGGTTGAATGGCCGCGTTTGCGTCAGCAGCTTCCTCATGTCTGTGGTTTGGTGTTCATGCTCTGTTTTACCAGTTTTGCCACTGTGATGGCACTTGGCGGCGGGCCTAAATCAACCACGATTGAGCTGGCGATTTATCAGGCGATCAAATTTGATTTTGATTTACAAGCCGGCGCGCTGCTTGCGCTGTGGCAGATGCTGTTATGCGGGCTGCTGTCTCTATCCATTTCACGTCTAGCGAAGCCATTAGCCATCACCACAGGGCGTCAAGCGAGTGATTATGTGGTTAGTCGAGACAATCGAAAAGCACAATGCTGGGACGGCGCATGGATCTTCCTTGCGTTGCTGTTAGTACTTCCGCCGCTGGTGATGGTCATCTTGAGCGGTTTAAATTCGCAGCTTTTTCACGTCTTGAGCGATGAGCAATTCTGGCGTGCGCTTTGGTCTTCACTGCAAGTGGCGTTATTGGCAAGCGTGGTTGCTGTTTCGGCTGGGGTTGCCATACTCATCACGACTCGCGCTTGGCGCCTGCAGCAGCACAACCGTAAGGCGGACCAACTAGAGTTGATTGGCGCGATTATTTTGGTCACGCCAGGGCTTGTTATCAGCACCGGGCTTTTTCTGTTGCTGCGTATCTGGACCGATGCATTTAGCCTAGCGTATTGGGTAGTTTTTTTCGTCAATGGCTTAATGGCATTGCCATATGTGTTGAAAACATTGGCGCAACCTATGCTGCATATCGCGCAGCAATATCAATGGTTATGTGCCAGCCTTGGCATTAAAGGGTGGCAGCGTTTGCAAGTGATTGAGCTGCGTGCGTTGCGTAAACCCTTAGCGCATGCCTTTGCGATCAGCTTTTTGCTCTCAATGGGGGATCTAAGTGCGATTGCTCTATTTGGTGGCCAAGAGTTTAGAACCTTACCGCTTTACCTGTTCCAACTGCTGGGCAGTTACCAAATGCAAGCGGCGGCGGTGGTTTCTCTTACGCTGTTGCTACTCAGTGTGGGGTGTTTTGCCCTCATTGAGCGGTTATTTCACTCACATTCAAAGGTAAAGCAATGTTAGAACTCAAGGCCGTACATTATGAGTATCAACAGGAGTGGTTTGAATTTTCGCTTTCTGTACCGCGAGGGGCGATTCTCTCTTTGATGGGGCCAAGTGGCGCGGGCAAGTCAACTTTACTGAGCTTAGTTGCGGGCTTTATTGCACCGAAAAGCGGCGATATCCGAGTGCAAGGGCAATCCTTACTTGGACAGGAGCCACACTTGCGTCCTTTTTCGATGCTGTTTCAAGAGCACAATCTTTTTGCCCATCTCACTGTGCGTGAAAATATTAGCCTTGGGTTACATCCGGGGCTGAAATTAACCACTTCGCAAAAGGCGTTAGTTGAGTGCGCCGCGCAGCAAGTGGGTTTGGCTGCGCTACTTGATCGCTTGCCTGAGCAGCTCTCAGGGGGGCAGCGTCAACGAGTTGCTCTGGCGCGCTGTTTTGTACAACCACATCCTATCTGGCTGCTGGATGAGCCCTTTTCCGCCTTGGATCCGCTACTCAGAGAAGAGATGCTGCTTTTGGTTAAGCAGTTAGCCGCAGAAAGAGAGATCACTGTAGTGATGGTGACGCACCATATCAGTGATGCCAAAGCGATTGCGAGCCATTTTGCGTTTATGGCTCAAGGACATGTGTTAGTGAGTGATCGCATTGAGGCACTTTCCGCGCAACACGCAGACGCGCAGCTCAGTGATTTTGTGCGTGCAGGGGAATAAAAAAAACCTCACACGTTTAGGTGAGGTTTTTGCGTCTAATCAGCACTATGACAGGTTACACTGACTTATCGTTATGCTCTCTGAGCACTTGGAAAATCTCTCGTGATGCTCTTGGTGGTTTGCTGTTGGCTTTCTCTTTATTTGCTTGACGCGCTAATTGGCGCAGACGTTGACGATCCATCTCTGGATAGAGTGCCATCGCATCTTCAATCGCGCTGTCACCTTTCTCCACAATACGATCACGCATCTGTTCGAGCTTATGCAGCATGGCGGTATTTTGTGAGTGCTTGTTACGCAGTTTATCCAATGCCGCTTGAATCGGTTCAGCATCGATGGTACGCATCATTTTACCAATGTATTGCAGTTGGCGGCGTCTGGCTTCCATGCTAAAACGCTGAGCATCTTTGATGGCATCCATCAAATCTTCAGACATCGGAATTTTTGCTAACTGAGATGGCTTCAGAGCAACCAGCTCTTCACCCAGTTTTTGTAGCTCAGTCATGTCGTTTTTCATTTCGGTTTTGCTAACCCAAATGATCTCCTCTTCTTCTTCCCAAGGAGCTTTTTGATTCTTACGCGCCATTTTCTTCATCTATTGAGTTATGTATGTCAGCTATTTTAGCAAGAATCGTGGGGAGAAAGCGAAATTCTTGTTATCCTAATGGCATTGTTTGCTAATAATTGATGAGATATGGACGTAAAACAACAAGTTGCTCAGCAGCGCATCGAACTTGAAGCGGCGGTTGCTAAGGCATTAGAGATGGCTGCGCTCAGTTCTGATGCTGCTGAAGTGGCGATCACCAAAAGTACCGGCCTGAGTGTTTCGACGCGAATGTGTGAAGTTGAAAACGTAGAATTTAACAGTGATGGGGCATTAGGCATCACTGTGTATCGTGGGCAACGTAAAGGCAGTGCGTCGACGTCAGATCTCAGTGAAAAAGCAATTGCGCAGACGGTCGCTGCAGCGCTTGATATTGCGCTTTACACTTCTGAAGATCCTTATGCAGGCCCTGCACCTAAAGAGTTAATGGTGCGAAATATTCCTGATTTAGATCTCTTCCATCCCGATGAACCTAACCCGGACATGGCCGCTAAAATTGCCATTGCTGCAGAAGAGAAAGCGTTAGCTTACAGCAACAAGATCAAACAAAGTGATGGCGCAAGTTATGACAGCCATTACGGTGTGAAAGTGTATGGTAATAGCCATGGTTTGCTCGCGAGTTATGCCTCTAGCCGTCATAGTATTAGCTGCTGCGTGATCGGTGAGGGTAAAAATGGTGAGATGGAGCGTGATTATAGCTATACCGTTGCACGTCACCGCGACGATTTATGGTCGCCAGAGCTGGTCGGGCAACAAGCTGCAGAAAAAACCATCAGCCGTTTAGATGCAAAAAAACTGAAGACGGGCAAAGTTCCGGTGATGTTTGCCGCAGATGTAGCGACAGGTTTGATTGGCCATTTGGTGATGGCGATCAGTGGTGGCAGCTTGTATCGTAAATCTTCCTTTTTACTTGATAAGTTAGGCGAGAAAATTTTACCCGATTGGTTCAATATTGCCGAAAAACCCCATGTATTACGTGCGTTGGCATCAAGCCCATTTGATAGTGAAGGGGTATTTACTCAAGACCGCCAAATCATTACTGATGGCGTGCTCTCGACTTATCTTCTGAGCAGCTATGCCGCTCGTAAAATGAAGATGACTCCAACTGGTCACGCGGGTGGCATCCATAACTGGTATGTTCAATCCACAGGGCAAAACTTTGAGCAGATGCTCAAAGCGTTGGGTACAGGTTTGTTAGTCACTGAAGTGATGGGCCAAGGTGTTAATGCAGTGACAGGTGATTATTCGCGTGGCGCCGCTGGTTTCTGGGTTGAAAACGGTGTGATTCAATACCCTGTATCTGAGATTACTATCGCGGGTAATTTGAAAGATATGTTCCAGCAAATGGTGGCGGTAGGGAGTGATGTCGAAACACGCTCGCAAATCCAAACTGGGTCTATTTTACTTGAATCGATGAAAATTGCGGGCGAATAATCGCTTAAGCTGAATATGAAAAAGCTTGGTATAACAACCAAGCTTTTTTTATGGGTGGTTTGGGTATGTATCACTATAGGGTTACATCAAAATATGGCTACATCAAAATGGTCGCCAAGCCGAGAAAGACAGAAAGCCCAACCACATCGGTGACGGTTGTTAACGCCATTCCGCCAGCAAGAGCCGGGTCGATTTTCATTTTTTTCAGTAAAATTGGGATGGTGACGCCGGCGATCCCGGCAATGAGTAGGTTGGCCATCATTGCTGCGGAAATGATGCCGCCAAGCATCCAATTGCCTTTCCATACCACCACAATGCCGCCAATAATGGTAGCCCACATGATGCCATTTAAAAAACCGATTGCCGCTTCTTTGAATAGCAATTCGCGTTGGTTACTGTCACCGATATGTCCCAATGCTAAACCACGAATGACCAAGGCCACGGTTTGGTTACCTGCGACACCACCCATTGAGGGCACAATGGTCATTAGCACGGCAATGGCAGCCATTTGATCAAGTGTCGCTTCAAACATGTTGGAAACAGAAGCAGCGGCGAGGGCGGCCAAAACATTTGCCCCAAGCCAGATAGTCCGTTTACGTGCGGATTTGACTACCGGAGCAAAGGTATCTTCGTCATCGTTCATACCAGCCATACTCATCATTGAGTGTTCGGCATCTTCACGAATGATGTCAACGACGTCATCAATGGTGATCCGACCGACTAAGTGCTGGTTTTCATCCACCACAGGCGCGGATACCCAGTTGCGACGTTCAAACAGGCTGGCAACATCGGAGTCGCTGGTGGTGACCAAAATCGCCTCATCGGCATCATCCATGACTTCACTTACTGGAATATCCGGTTGCGTGGTCAGCAAGGTGGTGAGTGAGAGATGCCCAATCAGCTTACTTTCATCGTCAATCACGTAAAGTGCATCGGTTGCTTCGGGCAGATCGCCGCGCATGCGTAAATAGCGTAAAACCACGTCAATATCAACGTCACCACGAATGGTGATCACGTCGGTATTCATGATCCCGCCGGCTGTTTCCTCTGAATAGGAGAGTGCGGTTTCAACGCGCTGGCGATCAGCGCTGTCCATCTGCGAAAGCACTTCGCGTGACACGTCATCTGGCAAGCTACGCAGTACATAGGCCACGTCATCGGTGTCCATGCCTTCGGTCGCTTCTGCCAGTTTTTCGGGTGCCATTTTGGAAACTAGAGCATCTTTGACGTCTTCGTTGAGCTCATCAAGGATTTCACCGTAGTCTTCTGGGTCGGTGAGTTGCCATAACACCTCCCGGCTTTTACGTGGAGAGGCTTCTAAGAGGTGAGCAATATCTTCTGGCTCCATGTCCTGCAATTGGCGACGGACATGGACAAAACGACCATTTTCTAAAGCTTCGCTGACTTCTTGGAGGGTTAGGTGAGCTTGATCAAATTCAATTTGCTCGGCCATGGTTTCCCCCTACTTAGGATTCTTACAATGTGTTGAATAGTAACTTAATTCTAGGCCTTATTTAATAAGTTCTTATTAAGCACTGAATTTATTTTGACTATCAGGGGCGCGCATGCGCTGTCTGTGGGAGAGTGGAGTGTAAGCCTTGTGCTTACTCGTCTTCATCGAATTTATGTTCAATCAGCGAACTAACCGCTTGCAAAGCAGGCTCTGCTTGTGAGCCTTCAGCATTGATGGTGATGTATTGACCTTGTGCGGATTCGAGCATCAATAAACCCATTACACTATCTGCAGTGGCTTCTTTTCCTTCTTCACTTTGAATGGTGACCACCGCATCAAAAGATTGCGACAGTTCAACCAGCTTAACGGCTGCACGAGCATGAAGGCCCAAGCGATTTTGGATTAAAACCGTTTTACTTAATAGTGGCATACCATCGCTCCTATTGCTGTTTTTCTAATGATGTATGGCGTATCTGTACTTGGTGACCTAATTGAGCAAAGTACTCGCCAAGCTGTTGAGTCAGGTAAACGGAGCGGTGCTTACCACCGGTGCAACCAATCGCAATTGTGAGATAACTGCGGTTGTTTTTTTCGAGCATCGGTAGCCAGTATTCAACAAACTTTTGAATTTGTTGTTTAAGTTCAATTACTTCACTATGGCGTTCAAGAAACGACTTAATTGGTGCATCCAGGCCAGTTAATGGGCGAAGATCGGGTTCCCAATGTGGGTTGGGTAAAAAACGCACATCAAACACGTAGTCTGCATCGCTGGGTAGTCCATATTTGAAGCCAAAAGACTGAAACACCATCACCAGATCTTTGCGCTCACGTCCTTCAATTCGCATGCGTACGGTTTCGCTCAACTCATGCAACGATTGATTACTGCTATCGAGCACTAAATCGGCTTGCTCTTTGAGCGGCGCAAGCAGCGACTTTTCCAATTCAATCGCTTGCGCAAGCGAAGGTTTATCGGCGTTTAATGAGAGAGGATGGATACGACGCGTTTCGCTGTAGCGCTTGAGTAGTGTCTCTTTACTGGCATCGAGAAACAGCACACTAACGTCGTTATTCTGTTTTAGCTGCTCTAAAACATCCGCAACCAAACTAGGCTCTTGGGGCAAGTTACGGATATCAATACTCACCGCGACATTTTGTTTGCTGCCTTGGACTGATTGAATAAACGCATCCAACAAGTTGACGGGAAGGTTATCGACACAATAGTAGCCGAGATCCTCCAGTACTCGTAAAGCAACGCTTTTCCCTGCGCCTGATTGACCACTCACAACGATTAAACGCATAGTTTCGGCTCGGTGGTTATTGGTTAGTCATGATGTCGTACAGCTCTTGATCGCTTTGTGCACTTCGAAGCTGTTTTAAAACTTGTTTGTCATTGAGGCGCTCGGCCATACAAGCGAGCGTTTTTAAATGCTCTTTGCACTGCTCTTCAGGAACGAGCAACGCAAACAGTAGATCGACAGGTCGATTATCAATGGCATCAAACTCAATCGGTTCTTCACACTGCAGCAAAACGGCAATGGCACGATCACTGTTGGTCATTCTTGCATGAGGAATGGCGATGCCATTACCAATACCAGTACTGCCCATTTTTTCTCGGCTGAGCATGCATTCAAACAGCTCGGTGGAATTTTGACCTGAATACTCAGCAGCGATTTCGCTAATGATTTCTAGGGCTCTTTTTTTACTGGTGCATTGGACCGCACTTTTCGTGCAGTCCAATGAGAGTACTTCGCTTAATTGCATGATTAATGACTACTTAGCTTTTCTTTATGCTTGTTGAGTTGTCTTACGAGTTTATCCACTAAACTATCAATGGCAGCATACATATTTTCATTGTCGGCCACGGCGTGGATATCACCTTGATTTATGTGGAGCGTAGCTTCAGCGATCTGTTGTACTTTTTCAACACGTAAAACAACCTGTACGTTATTGATATGGTCAAAAAATCGCTCAAGTTTTTGAAACTTCGAGTTTACATAGTCTTGCATTGAATCGGTCAGATCAATGTGATGGGCATTAATGTTGATTTGCATAGACTTTCCTTCTCTGTTTTGTGCCTTACAGTAGGCGTTTGCGCTGACTCGATGGAGCAATGCCCAACGATTCACGGTATTTAGCTATCGTCCGTCTAGCTACCTGAATCCCTTGGTCAGCCAGTAGATCTGCAATTTTACTGTCACTTAATGGTTTGGCTGTATTTTCAGCGGCCACCAGTTTTTTAATCAGTGCTCGTATTGCAGTCGATGAACACTCTCCCCCGCTGTCGGTACTGACATGGCTGGAGAAGAAGTATTTCAATTCGAAAATACCACGCGGAGTATGCATGTACTTCTGCGTTGTCACCCTTGATATGGTGGATTCATGCATTTCTACCGCTAAAGCAACGTCATTGAGTACCATTGGCCTCATCGCCTCTTCACCATACTCAAAGAAATCACGTTGATGTTCAACAATACACTTGGCAACTTTGAGCAGTGTCTCGTTTCTACTTTCTAAACTCTTAATTAGCCATTTTGCTTCTTGCAAATTGCTGCGAATGTAGTTGCTATCGGCACTGTTACCTTTGCCTAATGCTGCATATTGTTGATTTATCTTAAGTTTTGGTACGCTATCTGGGTTTATTGTGACCACCCATTTGCCGTGATCTTTGTAAACAGACACGTCAGGCACAACGTATTCGGCGTGCTCGGTTGAAATATTATTTCCCGGTCTTGGGTCAAGTTGTTGAATGAGCTGCAATACCTCTCGCAGATCTTCTTCTTTTAACTTGGTTTCTTTGATGATCAACTTGTAGTCACGATTGCCGAGCAGATCAATATGTTGGATCAGCAGCTGTTTAGCTTCTTCTAACCAAGGGGTACTGGCAGGGTAGGTCGCTAATTGTAAAAGCAGGCAGTCTTGAAGGTTGACTGAAGCCACACCGAGGGGATCAAACTGCTGAACACGTTTACGAACGGCTTCAATTTCATCAAGCTCGATATTTTCATCAGCAAAGCTTTCTAAAATATCATCCAAAGAAACGGTGAGATAACCGTAGTCATCGATGGCGTCAATCAAGGCAAGAGCAATGCTGCGGTCGGTGTCGCTAAACGGTGTGAGATCTAATTGCCACAGTAGATAATCTTGCAGGGTTTGCGTTGTTTCACCTTGGTACACGGGCATGTCATCATCAAGGGCGATCCCTGTGCTGCCTGTGTTCGCGCTGTAGACATCATCCCATGTGGTGTCGATCTCAAGCTCGCTGCTGATTTCGGATTTTTCAATTAAGTCAGAGCTGTCTTGTGGCTCAATATCTAACACCTCAGCACTGGTTTCTTTCTCCTCATTGATGCTATGAACATCGGCGGTGGCATTCTCTTCATAGGCCTCTTCAACATCCAATAATGGATTAGACTCTAGAGCCTCTTGGATCTCTTGCTGGAGTTCCAATGTGGAGAGTTGCAACAAACGAATGGCTTGTTGTAACTGCGGTGTCATCGCTAATTGTTGGCCGAGCTTCAGTTGTAATGAGGGTTTCATTCAGTGCCAGTTACCTTATTATTTTTAGAATTGATGTCACTCTCTACTTAATCATAGACGGAATTGTTCACCGAGATAAACTTGTTTTACCTCTTCATTATTGAGCACGTCATGTGGTGTACCTTCTGCGATCAAACGACCCTGGCTTACAATATAGGCTTTTTCACAGACGTCCAATGTTTCTCGAACGTTGTGGTCTGTGATTAAAACGCCTAAGCCACGATCTCGCAGGTGTTGGATGATCTTTTTAATGTCGATAACGGAAATGGGGTCGACCCCTGCAAAGGGTTCATCAAGCAAAATAAATTGTGGGTTTGCGGCAAGAGCGCGGGCAATTTCAACTCGGCGACGTTCACCACCCGATAGCGCCATTCCCGCACTATGGCGGATATGTTGAATGTGAAATTCTTCTAGTAGATCTTCGAGTTTATCTTGGCGCTCTTCACGGGTCATCGATTCACGGGTTTCAAGTACCGCCATGATGTTATCTTCGACCGATAATTTTCGGAAAATAGACGCTTCTTGAGGTAAGTAGCCGATCCCTAAGCGTGAGCGACTGTGCATGGGTAAAATGCTGATGTCGTGATCATCAATGCTGATCTTACCTTCATCACGAGCGACAAGACCGACGATCATGTAAAACGATGTGGTTTTTCCTGCGCCGTTAGGACCGAGTAAGCCAACAATCTGCCCCGATTCTACTTGCAAGCTGACGTCAGAGACAACTTTGCGTTTTTTATAGCTTTTTGCTAAATGTTCTGCTTTAAGTATGGCCATAATTATTCTTGTGTCGTAGTGGCTTGCGGTTGAAGCACAGTCGATACTCGCTCGTTAGAGTTACCATCAGCCATCAGCTTCTGTGACGAAATTTTGTAGCGAATTTTCGTACCACGGATGATGCTATCATCTTGTGACAACATGGCTTGATCGATCATCGTCAACTGATCATCGGCCAATTTGTAATAGAGCTCTTTCGCCTCACCATACAAGGTTTTGCCATCGTCGGTTAATTGCGAAAAAGTGGCGAGGTTGCCATATCCTTCAATTTCTTGAATGGAGCCATCTTTCGCATCACGAGTTACAATCACTTTGTCGGCGTTGATACTGATACTGCCTTGTTTGAGTTTGACATCACCAAGGAAAGTCACTTTGTTGCTTTTCATGTCGAGCTGTTGGCTGTCAGAATCGATGTAAACTGGTTGGGCATTATCGGTGGACAATGCCAATGCGTGACCAGAAATCGCTAAACAAGCAATAAGACTAAGGTGTGAGAGTTTCATATCTACCTTGTACATGGTTATAAAGAATAGCGGTATTGTCGGCAAAGTTGCCTTTCATCGCTTGTCCTTGTGTTTCGAATTGTGGCCCAACCAAATCGACCTGATTATCGGCCCAAAAATCGCGATTATTGAGTTGAATGCTCATCTTAATGGTTGAAAGCGTATCAAAACCAGAATCTGCTAATAGGTTTTTTGCCAGTACGTCGTCATACAGTGTGAGTACTTGCTCTTCATCGAGTACGCCGCGTTTGGCGGTAATCTCCCACTCTTGCAAAATACCATCACGGAAGACTTTGAGTATCGGGTACTCGAAAATGGTATCGCCACTTTTTGCGTAATGATCCAGATGCGTCGATTGAATGATGTAGCTGCGGATACCTTGCTCGTTATAGGTGGTGTTGTCGAGATTTTTTCCACTAAACGACGGTAACTCCAAGTTCGGAGCAACTTGTATATCGGTATTTTGTTCTTTATCGAACAAGTAATAGGCTGACCACGATGCGATAAAAATCAGTATCACATAGAGGACACGAGATAAACTCATACACTTAAGCCTTTGTGCACATCTAACTCACCGCGAGCTTGCAAAATCAAATCACACACTTCGCGTACAGCGCCATGCCCACCTTTTATATGGGTCACGTAGTTTGCGCGTTTAACTAATAGCGGGTGACCATCCGCGACACAGACTTTCAGCGCGACTTTTTCCATTACTGGCCAATCAATCAAGTCATCACCGATATACCCTGTGTGTTCTGGGGCAATATTGAGCTGGCGACAAATGTCGTTATAGGCTTTGACCTTGTCATCTTGACCTTGATAAACCAGTGTAATGCCTAATACGGCCATACGGTTTTCGACAATTTTTGACTGCCTACCTGTAATGATCGCCACTTCAATGCCAGCATTCATCAATGATTTTATGCCGTAACCATCTCGAGTGTGGAAGGTTTTTAGCTCTTCGCCTTGATTGCCCATATAAACTAAGCCATCAGAGAAGACGCCATCCACATCGCAGATCAGCAGTTTTATCTGCTTGGCTATGTCGAGAATAGGCAGTGAGACCGGGCCGTAGAGTGTATCAATCATGGTCATCACATCACTCCTGCTTTGAGCAAATCGTGCATGTTTAATGCACCGACCAATGTGCCATTTTCGCACAGCATCAAGCCATTGATTCGTTTATCTTGCATTAGGTTTAGCCCTTCGACCGCGAGCATGTTAGGGCTTGCTACCGTTGGGTTTTGCGTCATCACCTCGCTGATTGCCGCGCTGTGAATATCGATTCGTTTGTCTAAGATGCGGCGTAAATCGCCATCAGTAAAGATGCCAATAAGCTGCATGTTGCTGTCTACTACCGCTGTCATCCCCAAGCCTTTTTGACTGATCTCAAGTAAGGCATCGCGGATCAATGCATTTGGTTGCACTGTTGGTAATGCATCGCCAATGTGCATGATATCAGAGAGCTTGAGCAACAATTTTCGACCTAAAGCCCCACCGGGATGAGACAGCGCAAAATCTTCAGCGGTAAAGCCGCGTGCTTGCAAGAGTGCGACGGCTAACGCATCGCCCATCACTAGCGTTGCGGTGGTGCTGGAGGTTGGCGCAAGGCCAAGCGGGCATGCCTCTTGTGGGACAGTGATTTGCAAATGAAGATCGGCCAACTTTGCCATATTCGATGACGGGTTGCCTGTCATGCTGATGATGCGAATATTGAGCCGTTTTAGCACAGTAAACAGTGATAAAATTTCCGAGGATTCGCCAGAGTTTGAAATAGCAATTACGATGTCGCCACGCTCGATCATACCAAGATCACCGTGCGCCGCTTCTCCTGGATGTACGAAAAATGCCGAAGTGCCAGTACTGGCTAAGGTCGCGGCAATTTTTTTACCGATATGGCCTGATTTACCCATACCCATCACCACCACTTTGCCGTGATCATTGGCAATGATCATTTCACACGCTTGGCAAAATGAGTCGTCAAAGTATTGCTCTAGCTGCTGTAAAGCCGCCATTTCGGTGGCGAGAACTTGCTGTGCAACACTGCGATAATCAAACTGATTCGACATTCGATACTCCGAGTTTGGGTTAAGCGGTCATATTCATAAGTAGATAAGCTTGGTATCCGATAAAAGTGAGGAAGAGCACGCCTCCCTCAATGCGGTTAATACTACGCGATTTCCCTAAAGCCATGGCAACCAGTAGCAGAGATACGCCAAGCATTACCCAAAAATCGCGTCCCATCGCATGCTCACTGAGTATCGATGGATTAAGAATGCCGGGTAAGCCCATCACGGCAAGAATATTGAATACGTTCGAGCCAATAATGTTGCCCACAGCCATATCATCTTCGCCTTTCAACACACTTGTGAGTGAGGTGAGGCGGCCAATTCTGGCAAGCTGGTCCCAACAGCGATGATCGTCAGGCCAATTACCAAGTCGCTCATGCCAAAAAACTTAGCGATAATGACGGCGTTATCGACTAACACGCTGGCAGCAATCGGCAGAATGATAAGCCCAATCACTACCCAAATAGCCGCTTTTGCGTTGCTCACGCCCTGCGGTATTTCAGATTCCTGCTCGGTAAGCAGCGCGTCACCATGTTTTTGCTCGTTACGGCTAATGCGGAGCATCGCGATGATAAACACAGCGAAAAGTGCAAACAGCAACACACCTTCATAGAATCCTAAGTGGTTATCCCACAATAACGCACCAGCAAGTAGTGTGACCGCAATCATCAGCGGCAGTTCACGGCGGAGTACCGCAGAACTGACGGAAAGCGGTTTGATGAGTGCTGTAATACCCAAGATCAAAGCAATGTTAGCGATGTTAGAACCGAGCACGTTACCGACGGCAGTATCGGTTTTCCCATCCAAAGCGGCCGTTGCCGATACCATCATCTCTGGTGCTGATGATCCCATTGCTAAAATAGTCATGCCGATCACTAATGGCGAGATGCCGAAGTTACGAGCAAGCGCGGCAGAACCAAAGACTAACTTGTCAGCGCTCCAGACTAAAAACACCAAACCTACAATGAGAAACGCTACCGCTTCGATCATGATGATACCTAATTAATGAAATGAGTGAAAAAATGATGCAATTAACCGCTAATTTTGACGTGTTGGTTGCGAAAAGGGAAGCTGAAGATCCAATTAATTACGTTCAATTCATGGTTTAGTTAGCTATCCATCAATAAATGACCGGAAGATTGTTTTGGCGAAAGATGATGCTTTACTTTAGGATGTAATTGAACAGTGCTTTTAATTTTAGAACGTTATGCTTATGATTGCCCATCATTTTGGGGCGGACAACAATAGTGAAACACTCATGATGCCAATCAACGATCTTGTCACAATCAAGAATTTAACCTTCTCCCGTTCAGGACGGAAGATTTTCGATGACGTGAGTCTCAGCGTTCCGCAAGGAAAAATTACCGCCATTATGGGGCCATCGGGTATTGGTAAAACCACTTTGCTACGTCTTATTGGCGGACAACTGTTTCCTGAACAAGGTGAGATTTGGTTCGACAAACAAAACATCCCGATGCTCAGTCGCAAAAAGCTGTATCAAGCTCGTAAAAAAATGAGCATGTTGTTTCAGTCGGGCGCGTTATTCACCGATTTAAATGTGTTCGATAATGTGGCTTTCCCTTTACGTGAACACACTCAATTAGATGAATCGCTGATTAAGACATTAGTTTTATTAAAATTAGAAGCGGTTGGTCTGCGCGGTGCCGCCTTGCTCATGCCGAGCGAATTATCCGGTGGTATGGCAAGAAGGGCTGCATTAGCGCGCGCGATTGCGCTGGATCCGGAACTGATCATGTATGATGAGCCGTTTGTGGGGCAAGACCCGATCACCATGGGCGTGCTGGTGGAATTGATCCGCAATTTGAATCAAGCTTTAGGGGTGACCTCGATAGTGGTCTCTCATGATGTTCCTGAAGTGATGAGCATTGCCGATTGGGTTTATTTGCTGGCTGACGGCAAAGTGATTGCCAAAGGAACGCCAAACGATCTTTATCAAAATAGCGATCCTCGCGTACAACAATTTTTACAAGGCGAGGCTGATGGCCCAGTACCATTTCGCTTTCCAGCGCAAAGCCTAGAAAAGGATTTATTCTCATGATGTCTACATTGACTGACTGGATTGAAGGGCTCGGTCGCCGTACGCTCGAATTTTGCCAAGCCTTTGGCAAAGCTAGCTTGATGCTGTTTGGCGCATTAGTGAGCCGCCCACGGCCTATTCAGAATTTTCCATTGTTAGTGAAGCAGCTCTACAGTGTTGGTGTTCAGTCGCTGGCGATTATTGTCGTTTCTGGCTTGTTCATTGGCATGGTGTTGAGCCTGCAAGGCTATGTGATTTTGGTCGATTACGGCGCGGAAGGTAGCCTTGGGCAGATGGTTGCGCTCTCTTTATTGCGTGAACTTGGGCCCGTGGTGACTGCGCTGCTGTTTGCTGGGCGTGCTGGTTCTGCACTTACCGCTGAGATCGGCCTGATGAAAGCCACCGAGCAGCTTTCCAGTTTAGAGATGATGGCGGTTGATCCGCTCAAACGTATTATCGCTCCTCGCTTTTGGGCTGGGCTAATATCAATGCCGTTGCTAGCGATGATTTTTATGGCGGTCGGCATTTGGGGAGGCCAGCTTGTTGGCGTGGATTGGAAAGGGATTGATCACGGCAGTTTTTGGTCTGCGATGCAGTCATCGGTAGAGCTAGGACAAGATATTGGCAACAGTATGATCAAGTGCGTGATGTTTGCCATCACAGTGACTTGGATTGCACTGTTTAACGGTTACGATGCTATTCCAACCTCGGAAGGTATTAGCCGTGCCACCACAAGAACCGTAGTGCATTCATCTTTAGCTGTATTAGGGCTAGACTTTGTACTCACCGCATTGATGTTTGGGAATTAATCATGCAGCAAACACGAAAAATAGAACTTTGGGTCGGTAGCTTTGTCCTTGCTGGAATTTGCGCAATTCTGGTGATGATTTTTCAGGTCGCTGACGTAAAAGGGTTGGGTTCCAACCATACTTACCAACTGAAAGCTGAATTTGACAATATCGGTAGTTTAAAAGTGCGCTCGCCAGTCAAAGTGGGTGGTGTAGTCGTTGGGCGAGTGGCCGAGATTAAACTCGATAGAGAGAGTTTGCTGCCTGTGGTTACTATGGCTATTAACAGTCAATATGATCAATTTCCAGAAACGTCGAGTGTGCAAATTCTAACTTCTGGATTGATTGGTGAGCAGTACATTGGGCTTGTGCCCGGGTTTGTCTTTGAAGATGAACAGATGTTAAAAGAGGGTGACTTAATTGAAGACACAAAATCCGCCCTCGTATTAGAAGATTTGATTGGCCAAGTGCTGTATAGCGTCGGTGGTGGCTCACAAGAAAAAGGTAAGGAGTAACAACAGTGTTTATAAAAACAGTGTTTAAACGGACGTTGATTTTTGTATTTACCCTTGTTGCCGCCATGTTTGTGCAGGCGGCCAATGTGGATAAAACCCAGCCCTATGCCATGATGAAGCAGGTGTCTGAAACGGCATTTACTCGTTTGAAAGCAGAACAAGAAGCGATTCACCACAATCCTGAATATTTGAAAGAGATCGTGGAACAAGAACTGATGCCTTATGTCAATGAACAGTATGCGGCACTGAAGTTATTGGGCCCAAACTTAAAAGGGGCCAAACGTGAAGATGTCGCCACATTCATCACCGCATTTCGTGCTTATCTTGTCAGTGCATACGCGCAAGTATTGACTCAATACAGTAACCAAATTATTGAGTTCGAGCCTGAACAGGCGGTGTCGGATGATAAACGCATTACCAGCGTGAAGGTGGATATTATTGATACGCCACGACCGAACATCAAACTTGAGTTTAAATTGCGCAAAGAGAAAAATGGCGAATGGCAAGTCTTTGATATGATTGCAGAAGGAGTGAGTTTGCTCTCCAGTAAGCAATCTGAATGGAGCGGTAAAATTCGCCAAGATGGTATCTTAGCGGTTGCCAATGAACTGCAACAATTGGCGGATCAGCCGATCCGTTTTGAAGGTAAAGCGCAATGATTCATCCGCAGTGGCATCAAACTGATATGCCGATTGCGGCTTTGTCAGGCGCATTAGACAGAGAGCATGTGCCTGATTTATGGGCGTTTATCCAAAAATGGAACCCGGTGAGTACACAGTTTGAGATTGAACTGAAAAACGTTGAGCGCATAGACTCTGCCGGAATGGTGATGTTAATCCACCTAATAGAGCATGCAAAAAAACGAAACTGTCATATAATGCTCAGTTTCGTGCCAGAGCAACTGCGCACACTATTCCAATTGAGCAACATTGATCGTTTAATGGCTCAACATATAAAGAATTAAGCAGGGGAACATTGTGGATAGCGCAAAAGTACAACAGTTATTAGAACAAGCACTAAACCTTGAAGAGATCCACGTCAAAGGTGAAGGTAGCCACTATGAAGTTATCGCTGTTGATGCTTGTTTTGCAGGGATGAGTCGCGTTAAAAAACAACAACTTATTTATGCTCCACTGATGGAGTACATTCAAAGAAACGACATTCATGCCCTTTCTATTAAAGCGTTCACACCAACAGAGTGGGCTCGTGATAAAAAGTTGATGTCGCTGTAAGGTTTATTGATGGAAAAGTTTCGAGTTATTGGGTCAACACAACCTCTTCAAGGTGAAGTGACCATTTCAGGTGCCAAAAACGCTGCACTGCCTATTTTATTTGCGTCTATTTTGGCCTCTGAGCCAGTAGAAGTGGCCAATGTGCCACACCTTCGCGATATTGATACCACAATGGAACTGCTCAAACGTTTAGGCGCTAAAGTCGAACGTAATGGCTCAGTTCATGTCGATCCTAGTCAAATTGATGAATATTGCGCGCCGTATGATTTAGTCAAAACCATGCGTGCTTCTATTTGGGCTCTCGGTCCATTAGTGGCTCGTTTTGGTTATGGCCAAGTTTCGCTACCTGGAGGCTGTGCCATTGGCGCTCGTCCTGTCGATCTGCATATTCACGGTTTAGAGCAGCTTGGTGCCACCATCACCTTAGAAGATGGCTACGTGAAAGCCAGTGTCGAAGGTCGTCTACAAGGTGCACACATCGTCATGGATAAAGTGAGCGTGGGTGCCACCATTACCATTATGTGCGCCGCAACCCTTGCCGAAGGCACAACCGTACTCGACAACGCTGCGCGTGAGCCTGAAATTGTCGATACCGCACTGTTTTTGAATAAGCTGGGTGCAAAAGTATCCGGTGCAGGCACCGATACCATTACCATTGAAGGTGTTGAACGTTTGGGTGGTGGTAAACACGCTGTTGTGGCTGATCGCATTGAAACGGGCACGTTTTTAGTCGCGGCGGCTGTTTCTCGCGGAAAAATTGTTTGCCACAACACTCACTCGCATTTGTTAGAGGCCGTGTTAGCAAAACTGGAAGAAGCGGGCGCTGAGATTGAAACGGGTGAGGGCTGGATAAGCCTTGATATGACCGGAAAAGAGCTTAAGGCGGTTTCGATTCGCACTGCGCCTCATCCTGGCTTTCCAACCGATATGCAAGCACAATTTACCCTACTCAATATGATGGCAAAAGGTGGTGGCAAGATCACTGAAACCATCTTTGAAAACCGTTTTATGCACGTTCCTGAACTGATGCGTATGGGAGCAAAAGCGGAGATTGAAGGGAATACTGTGATTTGTGGTGATGTGGAATCGTTGAGTGGTGCGCAGGTGATGGCGACCGATCTACGTGCTTCAGCCAGCCTAGTGATTGCCGGTTGTATCGCAAAAGGTGAAACCATCGTCGATCGCATCTACCATATCGATCGCGGTTACGAAAGAATTGAAGATAAACTGTCGGCTCTTGGCGCTAATATTGAGCGCATTCAAGTCAGCAGTTAAACTCTCGCTCATGCAATGGAGCCGAAATCTCTGGGTTTCGGCTTTTTTATCCTTGCTCATTTTTTATCTTTGTTCCATGGAGAACTGAAATGATTGCTCTTTTGCGTCTATTGGCAGTCGCACTGTTTGCCATTGTGATGTTTGTTTTTGGATGTGGTTACTGCTTACTTAGTCCACGCAATCCAAAACATGTATTTACGTTTGGGCGTTTATTCGCCCGTATGTCAAAATTGATGGGTATTAAATTAGAACTGCGTATCCCAGAAGATGCTTATCAACGCGGCCAGCACATCTACATTGCTAATCATCAAAATAACTGTGATCTGTGTACTGTTGCTGCGGCGGTAACGCCGAAAGTCGTGACAGTAGGGAAAAAAAGTTTAGTTTGGACACCTGTGTTTGGTCAGTTGTATTGGTTAGCAGGGAATATTTTAATTGATAGATCCAATCGCAACAAAGCCAAAGGCACCATTGATCAAGTTGTCGATAGCATAAAAACCAGTGATGTGTCTGTGTGGATGTTTCCAGAAGGTACTCGCTCGCGTGGCCGTGGCATGTTGCCCTTTAAAATGGGTGCATTTCATGCGGCAATTGGCGCAGGTGTACCGATTATCCCTATCGTTTGTAGCTCAACTAATGATATTAAGCTGAACCGTTGGGACAATGGTCATGTGATTGTTGAGATGCTGCCACCGATCAGTATTGAAGGATATGGAAAAGAAAATTTACGGGAATTAGCGACATTATGCCGTGAGCAGATGATGGCCAAATTAGCGCAGCTGGATGAAGAGGTCGCGATGCTTGATGGTAAGCAGCTCACATCACGCAGTCAGTAACTGCTTTACTAAATGGTGGGAAAAAGAAGTATGAAGGTGGTGCCTTGTTCCACTTCAGATTCGACCTGCATTTTCCCACCATGCTTTTCAACAATACTGTATGAAATCGATAAACCCAAACCCGTCCCTACGCCGACAGGTTTGGTGGTGAAGAAAGGATCAAACACCTTGTTGATGATGTCTTGATTCATGCCATGCCCATTATCTGCCACTGTCACCCTCACCCAGCGTTTCCCTTTTTCGACCACAGAATCTGTGCTAATCGTTAACTTTCCTTGTGCTTCGCAAGCGTGAGAGGCGTTAATAAATAGGTTCATAAACACTTGCTGTAGCTCTGCTGATATCCCATTGATTTTCGGCAAAGCCTCATCCAATCGCTGCTCGATCTCCATCGTATATTTAAATTGGTTCCAGACCATGTGTAGTGTTGATTCAATACACGAATTTAACTCACACTCGACAAATCGGCCATCACTGGAGTGAGAAACGCTTTGTAGGCTAGTGACAATGTCTTTTACGCGGAGCAATCCACCCGAAGTCTCTTGAAGCATGTCAGTTAAATCACTTTCGACAAAACCAATATCATGGCGTTGATAATAATCTTGATAATTGCGGTAAAAATCCGTGTTAGCAATTTCGGCTTTGTGCTGGGCTACCAAAGCGACAATTCCTATATAGGCGTGAGAGTAATCACGCAGCGTATTTAAATTACTCAGACAAAAACCGATTGGGTTATTGATCTCGTGAGCAACGCCAGCCGCCAGCAGACCGACGGAGGCCATTTTTTCTGATTGTACAAGCTGTGCTTGCGCGCTATGAAGTTGATCTAGAGTCTCTTGCAGCTCTAAAATTTTATCGTAGAGCTCGCGGCTTTTTTCTTGCAGTAACCGCTCTGCCAGCAAACGAGCCTGACGCTCACGCTCATAAATGCGTTGGTATTGCTCTATTTCACTCATGTTTACCCTTAAAGGTGACAACAATTTCACAAAATGAAGCACCATGATGCATGCATTGGGGCTGCTCGATTTCGACTTCTTCACCAAATTGTTCTGAAGCGCCGATGATGAGTCCTTCCGCCGCAGCGCACAATTTTCTTTTCGAGGTGTAATACATGGTTAATCGATCGCCCTCGCTTTTACATTGAAATTGCGGCAAATAGGCATCAGGGTAGAGCCGCTTCACTTCTTTATGGATCACTTGATCGACCGAAATCAAAAACTCTAATAAGTTGTTTTTATTTGGATAATTTTCAGGAAGGCTGTTGTACAGGCGAGAAAATAGGTATTGCCCATAAAGCCGGACTAAATCATCGGTGGGGATGTTTTTCTGCTCGCTCAAATAAGCCACCATTGCAAGCAGTTCGTCATCGGAGTATTGCTCTCCAGCGGTGTAGATGCCTTGAGAGCTAGGTTTTAAATCCTCGAGCATTTGATCCCAAAACAGTGCGCCAAATTTTTCGATGACTAAATCAGAAAGAACGGTATAGATAATCCCTTGCATCTCACTACCTCGAACGGTTCAAAAGTATGATAAGTGTTGGTGACTAACCCTAAAGTAGCAAGTGTGAGGTGTAAAAATTGATTTTTTGGATTAAACAAAAACCTCGAACGGGGTTCGAGGTTTGAAAAAGCACATTCACGTCAGAGTGGCATGCTGGTGGTGCTTACACTGTGCTGATTATGAGCAATGCTTACTTACGTACCGCAATCGCTTCAATTTCAATACCCACATCTTTAGGTAAGCGAGCGACTTCTACGCATGAACGCGCAGGGTAGTTTGCCACGTTATGCTCATCAAAAAATTTACCGTAGACTTCATTCACCGTACCAAAATCATTCAGATCTTTAACAAATACAGTCATTTTTACGATGTCAGAAACCGTTAAGCCAGAAGACTCCACCACGGCTTTTACGTTGTCGAGAGATTGACGAGCCTGCACTGCGATATCTGCTGACACTTCGCCGGTGACTGGGTTGACTGGAATTTGCCCTGAAGTTAGCACCATATTGCCAAGATCGACACCTTGTACATAAGGGCCAATTGCGGCAGGAGCGGATTCGGTATGAAGTACTTTAGTCATGATTGTGTTCCATCTGTTTTTATGTGAAGGGTAGGCGTCAGTTTGCCTTTAAAGAAACGGCAGGTAAAGTGCAAAATGCCCCACTAAAGTGAGGCATCGATAGACTTAAACGGGGTTAATTATGACTCGCGTTCGGTCACAATCTCACGTGAGTAAACTTTCTCACAATACTTACATTTCAAACGAATATCGTTTTTCTTTTCGAAAACCTTAAAGCTGCTTTCGACCGGTTCATTGTGGGAAATACAGTTGCTGTTTGGGCAGGCAAAAACATCATTGATCTGCTCAGGCAGTGTCAACGCTAGCTTTTTCACCACTTGGTAGTTTTCGATTTGGTTGACAGTCGCATGCGGTGCATAAAGTGCTAATTTATTGGCTTGGGCTTCATTAATGAACACATTTTCAATCTTCAGCAGATCTTTTGCGCCCAGCGCGGAAGAGGGTAAATTTAAGCCAATCGTGACACGTTGATGAGAATTGTGCATATCGAATAACTTTAATACTTTAATACCGATTTGTGCAGGAATGTGGTCGATAACCGTGCCGTTTTTAATGGCTTCAACCTGCAATTGAGTCTCTTTAGTCATGGTTGGGGCTCCTTTATTACAGGGTTTCGTTTAACACAAGCGCCAGCAAAGCTTCACGGGCGTAGACCCCGTTTTCTGCTTGTTGGAAGAAGTAAGCGTGCTTCGTTTTGTCCACATCAACGGTGATTTCATCCACGCGCGGAAGCGGATGTAGCACTTTTAAGTTATCGCGCGCACCTTCAAGCATGGCGGCTGTCAAAATGTACGCCGATTTAATGTGCGCGTACTCTGATTCATCAAAGCGCTCTTTTTGGACGCGCGTCATATACAGAATATCTAACTGTGGAATAACGCTTTCCATATCGGTGTGCAGGCTGTACTCAATGCCTACATCATCTAACTCTTCGCAAATATAGTCAGGCATAGCCAGCGCATCCGGCGCAACAAAGAAAAAGCGAATGTGGTTAAATTTAGCCAAAGCTTGGGTTAAAGAATGGACGGTTCGGCCATATTTCAAGTCGCCAACAAAGGCGATATTAATGTTATCTAAACGGTCTTGTGTTTCGGCAATGGTGAACAAATCAAGCAGTGTTTGGGTTGGGTGCTGGTTAGCGCCGTCGCCAGCGTTAATCACAGGAACGCCGTTTGAAAATTCAGAGGCTAAACGCGCTGCGCCTTCTTGGGGGTGGCGCATCACAAACGCATCCACATAAGAGGAGATCACTTGTACTGAATCGGCCAGTGTTTCGCCTTTTTTCGCCAGTGACGTATTGCCACCATTATCAAAGCCAATCACGCTGCCGCCGATGCGTTGAATAGCGGTTTCAAAAGACAAACGAGTACGAGTCGACGGCTCAAAAAAGCAGCTTGCTACCACTTTGTGCTTAATCAGCTCTGGTTTTGGTTCCGCTTTGAGTTGGCCTGCGGTTTTCACAATCAATTCCAGCTCGTCACGAGAGAGCTCCGGAATCGAAATAATGTGCTTTTGATAAAGCGAATTCACCATGGTCGTCTTCCCTATAATTTTCTAGTAGCCATAAAAAAGCCCCCCAATAGGGAGGCTTTAAAAATCAAGAGAGGGGAAAAATAACGCGCCCAGTAAGTCAGCACGCTGACCTACATTGAATCGAATTGCGTTGTAGATGTGAATAACAACGTCCGTTTTCATGGCTACCCCTCAGACAAATTGCTGGGAATTATACGCTTTCATTGTGTGATCGCAAGCGATTACCTCGCAATCCTCTTCATCATTGGCACTGTCGCGGCGTTAGCTGCTTTCACTCACCCGAATCACTTACTCATGTAAGTTCATCGGGCTTCGATCCATTGTTGCCTTGTTTTTTAAGCGCCGAGAGTCGCGACCATCACAGCTTTGATGGTGTGCATGCGGTTTTCAGCTTCATCAAACACAATCGAATATTCAGACTCAAACACCTCTTCGGTGACTTCCAAACCTTTCATACCATATTTTTCCGCCACCTCTTTGCCTACGGTGGTTTCGTCGTTATGAAACGCAGGCAAGCAGTGCATAAATTTTACCTGTGGATTACCAGTTTGCTTAATCACATTCATATTGATTTGGTAAGGCGTCATTAAGGCCACGCGTTCATCCCATGCATCGGCTGATTCGCCCATAGAAACCCAAACGTCGGTATAGAGAAAATCGCATCCTTGCACGCCTTCTTGTACATTTTCAGTGAGCGTGATTTTGGCTCCCGTCTGCTTGGCAATTTCTTGGCAAGTGGTGACAAGTGACGCTTCTGGCCAAAACTGTTTGGGTGCGACGAGGCGAATATCCATGCCCATTTTTGCTGCGCCCACCATCAGTGAATTGCCCATGTTATTGCGTGCATCGCCTAGATAAGCCAGTGACACTTGGTGCAACTGTTTACCACGGCCATGCTCAATCATGGTTAAAAAGTCAGCTAAAATCTGTGTTGGGTGGAACTCGTTGGTGAGCCCGTTCCATACAGGAACGCCAGCATGTGCGCCAAGCTCTTCGACAATTTCTTGTCCAAAACCGCGATATTGGATGCCATCGTACATTCTTCCGAGTACGCGCGCGGTGTCTTTCATCGACTCTTTATGACCAATTTGCGACCCTGATGGCCCGATGTAAGAGACTTGAGCGCCTTGATCAAACGCGGCCACTTCAAATGCACATCGCGTCCGTGTTGAGGCTTTCTCAAAAATCAGCGCAATATTTTTACCCGCTAATCTTTTCTGTTCTGATCCGGCGTATTTCGCTTTTTTGAGATCAGCAGAGAGATCGAGCAGAAATTGGATCTCTTTCGGCGTGAAATCGAGCAGTTTGAGAAAGTTGCGGTTGCGTAAATTGAAAGCCATATCCCAGTCCTAAACGGTGAATGATGAATGGCCTTAGTAAAACATATAAATGCTAAATTTGTGAATAATTATTTTAAAATAAAGACGAGATATTAATAATATCTCGTCTAATGTGACTATAAATTCTCTTCAGCGAATTCGGCCAAGCGGCTGCGAACAACGCCGTTTAAGTGAATGTTGGCGCTGCCTTCAAAGTTTTTAAAGCGCTCAACCATGTAGGTCAAACCCGAGGTCACCGGGGTTAAGTAGTGGGAATCAATCTGCGCTAAGTTACCAGAACAGACAATTTTAGTGCCCTCACCACAGCGCGTGATGATAGTTTTGATTTGAGAAGCGGTTAAATTTTGACACTCATCGAGTAGCACAAAGGCATTTTGGATTGAGCGCCCACGCATAAAGTTGATCGATTTAAACTGGATATTGGCTTTATCGCAGATGTATTTGAGTGAACCTTCGGTGCAGTGATCGTTTTTGTGCAAGGCTTCCAATGTATCCGTAACCGCCGCCAGCCACGGCATCATTTTCTCTTCCTCTGTTCCGGGTAAGAAGCCGATCGATTCTCCGATATCTGGCGTGTTACGGGTGACGATAATCTTATCGAACATCTTCTTCTCAATGGTTTGTTCAAGAGCGGCGGCCATAGCGAGCAGCGTTTTCCCGCTACCAGCGGCTCCGGTTAAAATTACCAAATCAATGCTTGGATCAAGCAAGGCATCAAGAGCCATCGCTTGGTAGATATTTTTCGGGGTGATGTCCCACGCTTTGCGGTGCATCATTCTCTCGCGGCCAATATCAAGCAGCGTAATTTTTTCTGCGTTGATTTCATGCACGCGCGCCGCAAAATCGCTTTCTTCATCAATGACATATTGATTAATAAAGGTCGGATCAAACGGCGCTTTATCTAACGTATGGAAGGCTTTTCCGCCGACGGTTCTACTCTCAACTTCATCGACGTTGTTCCAAAAATTTCCTTCACGAACTTGGAAGCCTTTGGTCAGGTACTGCACATCATCAATCAATTGGTCAGTGCGGTAATCCTCAACATAGCGCACGCCTGCACCTTTAGCGCGCAATCGCATGTTGATGTCTTTGGTGATGAGAACCACAGAACGTGGCGCTCGTTTCGCTTGCAGGTAAAGTACAGCGTTGAGGATACGGTTGTCGCCAGCTTTGTCAGCAAAGGCTTTGACGGTTTCTTGCAACTCAAAGTCGGCAAGGATCGAGATAGTTCCCGTCTTGCTGGCCTCTTTAGAAAATGGAATACCTTCGGTAATTTCGTCTGGGGTGGCATCGTGGAATAAGTGCTCTAAAGCACGAATAGCGACCCGCGCATCTCGTGCAACATCGCGTTTGCTGTCTTTGATCCGGTCAAGTTCTTCAAGAACGGTCATCGGGATGACCACGTCATGCTCTTGGAAGGAGTAAATGGCTAAAGGTTCATGAAGCAGGATGTTGGTATCAAGTACAAACAGTTTCCGATCGGTATCGCCCATAAGCGTCTCCTTGCTGCTGTGCAGCGTGCTTAACAAAAGGTGCTAGCAAGTAGAGGTTATCGATCAATGGATGCCGGTAGTGACTCGATTGCTCGATGACTTACTGCAAGCCTGTGTTGATACTCATTGTCTGTTTGGTCTGCATGCTTCGTGCCAGAGTCATCCTTTTGGCTGGCAAAGCAAGCATCGTTACAACAAGTATAGCAACCTTGTTTACTACAAATGCCACCGATTTCTTACAGTTTGATGTCAACCAAAAGTTGAAGAAAAAAATCTTGGTTATCCTTCGCTTTACACGTGACCTGTATCACGCCATCAAGTAAGATTAGCGACCTTTTTCTGCACCACACTCCAACAACAATCATAATTAGGAGTTGCCTTCACGTGGTAGCAGATCGATACAATCCATTCCAAATAAATAAGGTAGTCGATTCATGAGTTTTGCTTTGGGGCAACGCTGGATAAGCGATACAGAAAGTGATCTTGGTTTAGGTACTGTGGTAGCGCTTGATGCGCGTACTGTGACCTTGATGTTTGCTGCATCAGAAGAAAACCGCGTTTATGCACGCAGTGACGCCCCGGTAACACGAGTGACGTTCAATAGCGGCGATGTGGTTGAAAGCCAAGAAGGCTGGTCGCTACGCGTTGAGCAAGTTGTTGAAGAACAAGGACTACTCACTTATCTCGGTACGCGCGAAGACAACGATGAAAGCGGCGTGGCGCTACGTGAAATTTTCTTAAGCCACCAAATCCGTTTCAACAAACCGCAAGATAAATTGTTCGCAGGTCAAATTGATCGCATGGATAATTTTGTGTTGCGTTATCGCGCCCTGACTAACCAATATCAACAACACAAAAGCCCAATGCGTGGTTTATGTGGCATGCGCGCGGGCCTGATTCCTCATCAGCTTTATATCGCACATGAGGTTGGCCGTCGCCATGCGCCCCGAGTGTTATTAGCCGATGAAGTGGGGTTAGGTAAAACCATTGAAGCGGGGATGATCATTCATCAACAAGTGCTTTCTGGTCGCGCGGAACGTATTTTGATTGTGGTGCCGGAAACCTTGCAGCACCAATGGTTGGTGGAGATGATGCGTCGCTTTAATCTTCATTTCTCCATTTTTGATGAGGAGCGCTGTGTTGAAGCGTTCGCTGAAGCACACAACCCTTTTGATACTCAGCAATATGTGCTTTGTTCGCTCGATTTTCTGCGTAAAAGTCGTCAACGTTTTGAACAAGCACTTGAGGCGGAGTGGGATCTATTGGTGGTGGATGAAGCGCACCATCTAGAATGGAGCCAAGATAAACCAAGCCGCGAATATCAAGTGGTCGAAGGGCTAGCGCAAAACACCCCAGCGGTATTGCTGCTAACGGCAACGCCGGAGCAATTGGGCCGTGAAAGCCACTTTGCGCGTTTGCGTTTGCTCGATCCCGATCGTTTTTACGATTACGAGGCGTTCGTTGAAGAAGAAGAGCAATATGCGCCCGTAGCCGATTCAGTCAGTGCCTTGTTTTCGGGTGAGAAGTTGCAAAACGAAGCCAAAAACCAAATCACTGAGCTACTTTCAGAGCAAGATGTTGAGCCGCTGTTTCGCATTATTGAAAGCGATGCCGATGAAGAGAGCAAAGCCTCTGCTCGCCAAGAGCTGATTGATAATCTGATGGATCGCCATGGCACAGGCCGCGTGCTGTTTAGAAACACCCGCGCTGCGATTAAAGGATTCCCTGTGCGTAATGTGCACTTGATGCCGATGGAAATCCCTGCGCAATATACCACCTCGATGCGAGTGGCTGGCATGATCGGCGGTAAGCTCAGTGCTCAGGCTCGCGCGATGAAAATGCTCTATCCCGAAGAGATTTTCCAAGAGTTTGAAGGCGATGATGCAAGCTGGTGGCAGTTTGACTCTCGCGTGAATTGGCTGCTTGAAAAAGTGAAAGAAAAACGTAGCGAAAAGATTTTAGTGATCGCTTCTCGCGCTAGCACCGCGTTACAACTGGAGCAAGCACTGCGTGAGCGTGAAGGCATTCGCGCCACCGTTTTTCATGAAGGTATGTCGATTTTAGAACGTGATAAAGCCGCCGCTTATTTCGCACAAGAAGAGGGTGGCGCGCAAGTGCTTATCTGTAGTGAAATCGGCTCTGAAGGGCGTAACTTCCAATTTGCTAACCAGTTGGTGATGTTTGATCTGCCGTTTAACCCAGATCTTTTAGAGCAACGCATTGGCCGTTTGGATCGTATTGGTCAACACCGTGATATCGATATCCATGTGCCGTACCTTAAAGGCACATCGCAAGCGATTTTGGCGCGTTGGTTTGATGAAGGCTTGAATGCATTTGCTGAAACCTGCCCAACAGGCCGCGCTGTGTATGATAAATATGCCGATGATCTGATTGACATGCTGGCTTCGGGAAATATCGATACGTTGGATGAGATCATTGAACAGTCAGCAACGCTCAACAAAACGTTGAAGGCTCAGCTTGAACAAGGGCGTGACCGACTGCTTGAAATGCACTCGAACGGTGGCGAAAAAGCATTGAAAATCGTCGAAAGTATAGCATCAACAGATGGCGATACTAACTTGGTTACTTTCGCTTTGAGCTTATTTGATGCGATCGGTTTAAACCAAGATGATCGGGGTGAAAACGCGCTGGTGGTCACACCATCAGAGCACATGATGGTGCCAAGCTACCCCGGTTTGCCGTATGAAGGCGCGACCATCACGTTTGATCGTGATACGGCATTATCGCGTGAAGATATGAATTTCATCAGTTGGGAACACCCGATGATTCAAGGCGGGATCGACCTACTGATGAGCGAAGGCGTGGGAACATCGGCGGTTTCTTTGTTGAAGAATAAAGCTTTGCCTGTTGGGACTTTGCTGCTTGAGTTGATCTATGTGGTGGATGCACAAGCGCCAAAACGCAGTGGTATCAGCCGCTTCCTTCCTCAAACACCAATCCGTTTGATGATGGATGCGCGTGGTAATGATCTCTCTGCTCAAGTTGAGTTTGAAAGCTTCAACCGCCAATTAAGTCCAGTGAATCGTCATTTGGCCAGTAAGCTCGTTACGTCGGTACAAAATGATGTGCATAGCTTAATTGCTGCCAGTGAAAGCCAAGTTGTGAGCCGTGTTGAAGCGATTCGTGAACAAGCGCAAAAAGAGATGCAGTCGAGCTTAAACGGTGAACTGGAGCGCTTATTGGCGCTTAAAGCAGTCAACCCGAACATTCGTGATGAAGAGATCAGCGCGATTGAAGAGCAGATTAACGAGTTAAGCGGTTACATCGGTAAAGCGCAATTCCAACTGGATTCGTTGCGTTTAATCGTTGTGACGCATAACTGATCCCTTTAATTGGCCCTTGTGGCGGACATTAAAAACAACAAAGGCCTTTTTCATAAGGCCTTTGTTTTATCTGCTGTTACATAAGCCACTTCCACCAAATAAACAGCGCTAAAAAGCCAAACAGATAAACAAGCCCTACGATAGATAGTGCTTTGAGTTTTTTTCCTACTGCGAGTTCAGCCGGTAAAGGTGTTTTAGTCACCAGAATATAGTTGAGCAGCGCAAAAATTGGCGTGGTCATAAATGCCATGATCATCGCAAAATTCAGCATTGGCATCAGTGCTGAAGCCCAAAAGGCAATGATGGCCAGCGCTAAAGCCGATACCACGATGACCCAAGCTTGGTAGCAACGTGGGCTTTGGCTCTCTTTGTTTTGCAAAAGACGTTGTGATTCTGCAATCACTCGTGAATAGCCATCAATGACGGTGATGGTGCTGCCAAAAATACAGAAAAAGGCGATCACTGCAATTAAATAACGTGACCACTCACCTATGGTTGAAGCGTACAATCCGACCAATTGATGCGAAAAGCCGACGCCAGATTTCGAGAGCTCAACGCCTGTTCCGTGTAGTACTAAGGCACCGAGCGACAAAAATACAATCGCCAAGATTGCAGTACCGATATAGCCCACATTGAAATCAAATAGTGCGGATTGCGGCGTCACTTGCTGCTCTTGGCATTGACGTTTGAGCCACACCGAAGTGATGCTCGAAATCTCAATGGGTGCGGGCATCCAGCCCATAGTCACCACCAAAAAACCGATCGCGGCGAGTGTCCAAGGTGAAGGCGAAATGGTTTCTACCACTATCTGCGCTGGGGTTGCGACGGCAATCACCACGGCGAGTAAGGTGGCGATTGTCAGTACTGCCATAATCATTTTAGAAAGTGAGTCGAGCGCGCGAAAGTGGCCTGCAAAAAGGATCAGCAAACAAGTGGTCAGTACAATCACGGAAAGAACAATATTGCCCAGCTCAAAAGGGACAAAATAGGCCAGTAAGCTGGCGCTAAACAGCAGTAACGCGGCGGTGTTTATAATGGCCGATACCACGCTTAAGAGGGCAAAAACCCATAGGTAAGCACGCCCGAGATGAGCATAGCCTTGTACTAAACTTTTGCCTGTCCCCATGGTGTATTGAATGCCAGCCTTAAAAAAGGGGTATTTTAATAAGTTGACTAGCAAAATGAGGCCTGCGAGTTGCCAGCCATAAATTGCACCTGCTTGAGTTGACGCGACGAGATGAGAGCCGCCGACGGCTGCTGCTGCCATCATAATGCCCGGCCCGAGTGAACGAAGCAGTTGTAGCAGGGTTAAACGTTTGGCCGATTGATAAGGGACGCTGTGTTCCATTCTTGTTCCTTAGACTTGATGTTGTGTTATTTATAATTTTTGCTTTTGAAGCTGACTTTAATGTCAAGCTCATCAATCAATATCACACCCAGTCAATCTGTCAATTTTAAGTTACATTTCAAGTGATATTTCTAAGCAAGGCTAACTTACTGACGATTTCATGATTTAACGAAACTAAGATTACTCTTCTCTATTGGCTTGGCGGAGAGGTTGGTATAATGCGCCGATTTTTTTAGGAGAAACCTTCGATGGCTATGCTTGAATACACGCCGCCCACAGATCCTTGGATTGATATTGTCTATGAAGATGATCAGATTCTCGCGGTGAATAAACCTTCAGGTCTGCTGTCGGTTCCAGGACGCTTGCCTGAGCATCACGACAGTATGTGGAGTCGTTTGGCTGAGCAATATCCAGAGATCCAAGTTGTGCATCGTTTGGATATGTCGACTTCTGGCTTGATGGTGCTGGCAAAAAATAAATACGCGGAAGGGGCATTGAAAAAGCAGTTTCAATACCGTTTAACGCATAAAATTTATTACGCTCGCGTGTGGGGCGTAATGGAACTTGACGAGGGGGTGGTTGAGTTACCCCTGATTTGCGATTGGCCAAATCGGCCTAAACAGAAAGTCTGCTTTGAAGATGGAAAACCATCAAAAACTTTATATCAAGTAGCGAAAAGAGAAGAAAAAACGACAATTGTACGTCTTCTTCCTGTAACTGGCCGTTCGCACCAATTACGTGTTCACATGCAAGCTTTGGGGTATCCGATTGTGGGTGATGAGTTTTATGCCCCGCAAGAAGCGCAAGATTTTTCCGATCGCTTAGCGTTGCATGCCGCAGAGCTCAGTTTTTATCACCCAAAGAGCCATTGGTTACGTAACCTTTTTGTTACTTGTGACTTTTATCCCGAAGCACAAGAGCAAATTTTGCAACACTTTGATCCTGAGCGAAAATTACCAGATTACAAAACGTTGCCCCGACCTTAGTGTGATGTGGGTGGCGACAAGGAGCTGATATGTCACTACCCACGGTTGTATTTCTCGATAGGGCCACAATCCCTGCTTATATTCGATTGCCGAGCTTACCTTTTGCTCATCATTGGCTTGAATTTGACTTTACTTCTGCCGAACAAGCGCTCGATCGCCTATCTCAAGCCGATATCGTAATCACCAATAAAGTGGTGCTGGATAGAGCGTTACTCTCACAATGTTCGAAATTGCGTTTGATTGCTGTGTCGGCCACAGGCGTCAATAACGTCGATGTCGATTATTGCCGTGAAGCAGGCATCGCACTGGTGAATGTTCAAGGCTACGCCACCCGTTCTGTTCCGGAACATGTAGTTGGGATGATTTATGCCTTAAGGCGTAACCTGTTTGCTTATCATCAAGATATTGCCAATGACGAGTGGCAGCGCAATCAACAATTTTGCTTTTTTACTCATCCGATAGGGGATGTTGCAGGTTCAACGCTTGGTGTAGTCGGGAGTGGCGCGCTCGGACAGGCAACCGCAACGTTGGCACGAGCGATAGGCATGCAGGTGATATTTGCTGAACGAAAGGGGGTAAAGTTATGCCGACAAGGTTTTATGCCCTTTGAACAAATGTTAGCGGAGGCGGATGTTGTGAGCTTACATTGCCCATTGAGCGAGCAAACCCGAAACCTGATAGGTGAGAACGAATTAAAGATGATGAAGCCTAATGCATTGTTGATTAATGCAGGCCGTGGTGGTTTGGTTGATGAGCAAGCACTTGTGACAGCATTGAAATCTGGGCAAATTGCTGGCGCTGGGGTGGATGTATTCAGTCGTGAGCCAGCGGATAAAACAAATCCCTTACTAGCCAATATGGATTTGCCAAATTTGTTGCTCACACCACACGTGGCATGGGGTAGTGACTCCGCTATTTCACAATTGGCAACGATTTTGATGGATAACATTGCCGCGTTTGAGCGTGGAGAGCACAAAAATCGTATCTGCTGATGGCGTGAATAAATAAAAAAGGTCGGTATTTTCACACCGACCTTTTTAATGGTAACGCAATCGCGATTATAGCGCGGCTATTGTCGCTTTCTGTTCTTCCAGTTTAACCAAGGTATCTTGATAGCCATTCAGCTTTTGACGCTCGATAGCGACAACGGCTTCGGGTGCTTTAGCGACGAACCCTTGGTTATTGAGTTTGCCTTCAATGCGTTTGATTTCGCCTTGAGTTTTAGCAATCTCTTTTGCTAAGCGCTCTAGCTCCGCATCTTTATCAATCAAACCAGCCATTGGGATCATCAGCTCAGATTGACCAACCAGCGCCGTTGCACAAGCGGGAGTCTCTTCACCCTCTTCAAGAACGCGTAGTGCCTCCAGTTTAGCCAGTGACAACAGTACCGCTTTGTTCGCTTCTAAACGTGCCACTTCTTGCTTGTTGGCGGCTTTTAACATCACGTTAAGAGGTTTACCTGGGTTGATATCGTACTCGGCACGTAGGTTGCGAATGCTAGTAATAAAGGCTTTCACCCATTCGATATCATCCAGCGCTGCTTGGTTGAAGTTCGCTTCATCGTACTGAGGCAGCGCTTGCAGCATGATGGTATCCCCTTCAACGCCGTCCACTAATGGCTTAATGCTTTGCCAAATAGTTTCAGTGATATACGGGATCACTGGGTGCGCGAGGCGTAATGTTTTCTCTAATACCGTAATTAATGTACGGCGTGTTGCGCGTTGCTGCGCTTCACTGCCTTTCCACAATACGGGTTTAGTCAGCTCTAAGTACCAGTCGCAGAATTGGTTCCAGATGAATTCGTAAAGGGTATTTGCCGCCATATCTAAACGGAAGTTGTTGATATGGTTGTTGAACTCTTTAGCCGTCAATTCAAATTGAGACTCGATCCATTTATCGGCTAACGAATACTCAAGCTCGCTACCTGCGTTAAAGCCACAATCGAGATCTTCGGTATTCATCAACACGTAACGGCTCGCGTTCCAGAGTTTGTTACAGAAGTTGCGGTAACCTTCTAGGCGTTTCATATCCCAGTTGATATCACGACCGGTTGAAGCCATCGCTGCTAGCGTGAAACGCAGTGCGTCGGTTCCATAAGGTTCGATACCATTTTCAAAGGTTTTACGTGTATTTTTCTCGATCTTGGCTGCAAGCTGTGGCTGCATCATGTTGCCACAACGTTTTTCAACCAGAGACTCAAGATCAATACCATCGATCATGTCGATAGGATCAAGCACGTTGCCTTTAGATTTTGACATTTTGTCGCCGTTTTCATCACGGATAAGGCCTGTGACATAAACAGTTTTAAATGGCACTTGTGGTTTACCATTCTCATCTTTACAGAAGTGCATGGTCATCATGATCATGCGTGCAACCCAGAAGAAGATGATGTCAAAACCAGTAACAAGAACGTCAGACGGGTGGAATGTTTTTAGTGCCTCAGTGTTTTCTGGCCAGCCTTGTGTACCAAACGTCCACAGTGCTGACGAGAACCAAGTGTCCAATACATCATCATCTTGGCGCAGTACCACCACTGGGGCTAGGTTGTTTTGTTCGCGCACTTCTTCTTCGCTACGGCCGACATAAACGTTGCCGTCGTTGTCATACCAAGCAGGAATACGATGACCCCACCAAAGTTGGCGTGAGATACACCAATCTTGCACGTCACGCATCCATGAGAAGTACATGTTTTCGTACTGCTTAGGCACAAATTGAATCTCGCCATCTTCAACGGCTTTGGTTGCGACTTCCGCTAGTGGCGCTGTGCGTACATACCATTGGTCGGTCAGCATCGGTTCGATAACCACACCACCACGGTCACCGTAAGGAATGGTGAGGTCGTGATCTTTGATTTCTTCAAGCAGGCCGAGAGCTTCAAATTCAGCTACGATGGCTTTACGTGCCGCAAAGCGCTCCATGCCTTGGTATTTAGCAGGTAGATCGCTGCTGTAAGCGTCACTTGGTTCACCATTGGTGTTGAACACTTCGGCGGCGTCACGAATGTTGGCATCAAAGGTGAAAATGTTGATCATCGGCAGTTGGTGGCGCTTACCGACTTCATAGTCATTGAAGTCGTGAGCAGGGGTGATCTTCACACAGCCTGTGCCTTTTTCCATGTCGGCGTGCTCATCGCCTACGATAGAAATGCGGCGATTGACGATTGGCAACATGATCTCTTTGCCGATCAGAGCTTGGTAGCGTGGATCTTCAGGGTTAACCGCTACGCCTGTGTCACCCAGCATGGTTTCAGGACGAGTGGTCGCAACAACAATGTAGTCTTTACCGTCTGCTGTTTTTACGCCGTCAGCCAGTGGGTAACGGAAGTGCCACATGTGACCTTTGACGTCTTTGTTTTCTACTTCTAGATCAGAAATTGCAGTGTGCAGTTTTGGATCCCAGTTCACAAGACGTTTACCACGGTAGAGTAAATCTTCTTGGTAAAGGCGAACAAACACTTCTTGAACGGCATTGGATAGGCCCGCATCCATAGTGAATCGTTCACGATCCCAGTCAACCGATGCGCCAAGGCGGCGAAGCTGTTTAGTGATGGTGCCACCTGATTCGCCTTTCCATTCCCAAATTTTGTCGATAAACGCTTCGCGACCGTAGTCATGCTTGGTTTTGCCTTCTTCAGCAGCAATTTTACGTTCAACCACCATTTGGGTAGCAATACCGGCGTGGTCTGTACCCACTTGCCATAAGGTATTTTTGCCTTTCATGCGTTCGCAGCGGATCAAAGTATCCATAATGGTGTCTTGGAATGCGTGACCCATATGAAGGCTACCAGTGACGTTCGGCGGTGGGATCATGATGCTGTATGCTTCTTTTGATGTATCACCGTGAGGCTTAAAGTAGCCGTTCTCTTCCCAAGTCTGATACAGAGCTTGTTCGATTGCTGTTGGGTTATATGTCTTTTCCATAGTGCTCTTAAATGGATACTGTGAATGGTTAATCTTAGTCAAACTTCATAAGTGAAGGATCTTGTTAAAGATCGCCTTAACTATAAGGTTTGACCTATGGATGTTGGATCTCGATTGTTTGCAATTGGTAGCCAGCTTGACGGTAGATTTTATACCTTTCGCGTGCTCGTTGCTTTGCTTTTTCTTCGCAGGGGACGAAGTCTACCACCTCAGCAAAGGCGTTCGCAAAGGTTGTATGATTATCCGCCACATTTATTACCAGTTGACGATTCCAATTGGGTTTGACGTTGGGGTAGCCAATCTCGATATGAGTAGAGTATTTCGGGCCTTCACCCACCAGATTGTGCGCGACAAACTGTTCTGCAGGCACTTGCCATAAATGTTCGGCAAACTGTTCAGCGTGAGTTTTATCATCACAATGCAGATAAATTTTTGCCCCTTGTTTGGCGAAGTGATGAGCCAGAAATAGGATATATTGCTCAAAGCCTGCCTGCGTTGCTTGAGGGCTTTCTTCGTTCACAATGTAAAAGGTGGCTCGCTGCATGTTGTCACCTACTATCTAATCGCTCATCAACAAAAAAGGGCCTTGCGGCCCTTTTCACATTTTGAGGTTATTCCTCAGACTCTTGGCCGCTGCGGTTCAATAAGAACTGGACGAGCAATGAGACGGGACGACCTGTTGATCCTTTTGCTGCTCCTGACTTCCATGCCGTGCCAGCAATATCCAAATGCGCCCAGTTATATTTCTTAGCAAATTTAGATAAGAAGCAGCCTGCGGTAATCGTACCACCAGGGCGACCACCGATGTTTGCCATATCAGCAAATGGACTCTTTAGCTGCTCATGGTACTCGTCGGCCATTGGTAGACGCCATGCGCGATCGCTTGCTTGTTCTGAAGCATTAACCAATTCATGCGCTAATGGGTTGTGGTTTGAAACCACGCCACTGATGTGGTGACCTAATGCAATCACACAAGCGCCAGTTAGTGTTGCCACATCTACCACGCAATCGGGTTCAAAACGCTCAACGTAAGTGAGTGCATCACATAGAACTAAGCGACCTTCGGCATCGGTATTGAGTACTTCAACCGTTTGGCCAGACATAGTCGTGAGAATGTCACCAGGGCGATAGGCATTGCTGCCTGGCATGTTTTCACAACCGGCTAAGATACCCACGACATTTAATGGCAATTTCAATTTAGCCAATGCTTTCATTGCGCCAAAGACTGACGCCGCACCGCACATGTCATACTTCATTTCATCCATGCCTTCGCCTGGTTTTAATGAAATACCGCCGGAATCAAACGTTAGGCCTTTACCCACCAACACAATTGGTTTTGCATCTGGATCTGGGTTGCCTTTGTACTCAATGACCGACATCATCGACTCATTTTTTGAGCCACGACCGACGGCGAGATAAGAGGTCATGCCCAACTTTTCCATCTCTTCTTCACCAATGATTTTGGTGGTGACGCTCTCGTAGTCGTCCGCTAAGCGGCGCGCTTGAGATGCAAGATAAGCTGGGTTGGCAATGTTGGGTGGCATATTGCCGAGATCTTTCGACGCTTTCACACCGGATGCAATCGCAAGGCCGTGTGTAATCGCGCGCTCACCTAAGTTAAGCTCACGGCGAGTCGGTACGTTAAAGACAAGTTTGCGCAGTGGGCGGCGAGTCTCAGGTTTCACGCTCTTGAATTGATCAAAGGTGTACAGACCATCTTTCGTTGCTTCAACCGCTTGGCGTACTTTCCAATAAGTATCGCGGCCTTTAACGTGTAGTTCAGTCAGAAAACATACGGCTTCCATTGAACCCGTTTCGTTCAGTGTGCTGATGGTTTTTTGAATGATTTCTTTGTACTGACGTTCGCCTAATTCGCGCTCTTTACCACAACCTACCAGTAAAACGCGTTCAGACAGAACACCAGGGACTTGATGCAGCAGTAGCATCTGGCCGGGTTTACCCTCGAGATCACCACGGCGAAGTAGTGAACTAATATAGCCGTCGCTGATTTTATCAAGCTGCTCTGCTACTGGAGAAAGGCGGCGTGGTTCGAACACTCCAACAACGATACATGCGCTACGTTGTTTCTCTGGACTGCCACTTTTTACACTGAACTCCATGCGTACTCCTACATCCTGAAGACAAATAGAACTAAATGTTAGATAATGCGCTCTTAGTGGTTGAATCCGAGTTTGGATCTACTTTTAATTGAACGCCTAACAGTTAGTGAAAATTTTAAAAATAAAAGGTTCAACGGGAAATTATAGTGATTCAATCAAAAAAACAAGTTTTGTATAGGTAATTTCAGCGTGATTATTGTTAGATATTTGATCCGCGAGACACTCAAGAGCCAATTTGCGATCTTTTTCGTACTGTTTCTCGTGTTTCTTAGCCAACGATTTATTCGTGTTTTGGCTGAAGCTTCCGATGGTGACATTCCGGCACGAATGATCTTATCTATTGTGAGTTTAAATATGCCCGCAATGGGGTTATTAATGCTGCCTTTGAGTTTGTATATCGGCATCTTACTGACTTTTGGGCGTTTGTACGCAGAAAGCGAAATTACGGTGATGAATGCCACTGGTATCGGCAATAAATTTTTGATCCGTGCTGCGCTCTATTTGGCTTTGATCACTTCAGGTGCTGCAGCATTTAACGCATTCTGGTTGGCACCTTGGAGCCAAGACAAAGAAGCACAATTAATGGAGCAGCTCGCAGCAGAAAATAGTGTTGATTTGCTACAGAAAGGACAATTTCAACGCACACCAGATGGTTCCTCAGTAGTTTTCATCGAAAATATTGAAAACAAAAAACTGCATAATGTGTTTGTTGCGCAGCTTGCACCAAAGGATTCGATACTCCCAAGTGTGATGTTCTCTAATTCTGGTGATGTTAAAGAGCTCAGTGATGGCCGTCAGATGATCACCATGTATGACGGGATTCGCTATGAAGGCGTGCCAACACGCGTTGATTATATGATCACAAAATTTGACGAATACGAAGGTTTAATTGGACAGCGTGAAGTTAAACCCAAAGGACGCGATTGGGAGGCGTTACCGACATCCAATCTGCTTTCCAACCCGGATCGAAGAGCGAAAGCTGAGTTGCAATGGCGAATTTCTCTGGTGATTTGTATTCCGTTACTCACCATGCTGGTGGTCCCTTTGTCGGCGGTTAACCCTCGGCAAGGACGCTTTGCGAAAATGGGACCTGCAATCTTAATTTATTTGGCCTATTTTATGGCCATCAGCGCAACCAAGTCCGCCATTGAAGATGGCTCACTTGCTACGGTGATCGGTATGTGGCCAATCAATGCTGCGTTACTTTTGGCGGCGATTTCAGTGAATATCATGGACAGTGTGCCAGTGCGGCGCTTCAAAGATAAACTAAGACTAAAGAAGGCAGCATAACGCGTGTTTAAGATTTTAGATTTATACGTTGGCCGTACTATTGTTGCGACAACCTCGCTAGTGCTGGCGACCTTTGTTGGTTTGTCCGGCATTATCAAATATGTTGAGCAATTGAGAAAAGTCGGGGAAGGAAGCTACGATTTACTGCAAGCTTTACTGTTTGTGGTGTTGAGCATTCCTCGTGATATCGAGATGTTTTTTCCTATGGCCGCCTTACTCGGTGCGTTGATTGGGTTAGGTATGTTGGCATCAAGTTCTGAGCTCGTTGTCATGCAAGCTGCGGGGTTTTCTAAGCTTAATATCGGTATGTCGGTATTAAAAACCGCAGTGCCATTAATGATCATTGTCACCTTGCTTGGCCAATGGGGAGCACCCCAAGCGCAGAAGATGGCGCGAGATCTGCGCGCTTTTTCTCTCTCTGGCGGTAGTATTGTTTCAGTGCGCAGCGGTGTGTGGGCACGCGATGTGAATGATTTTATCTTTATTGGTAAAATTGATGACAACAAACTCTATGGCTTAAATATGTGGCGCTTTGATAACAATAAGAGTTTGCAAAACATCCTTTTTGCCGAAGAGGTGGATTACGATAAAGACAATCAATGGGTAATGAAAAATGTTCAAATCACCGACATGCGCGATGATGTATTGATAACAAAGCAAACATTACCTGAATATCGTTGGACGACTTCATTAGCTCCAGACAAACTAGCAGTCGTCACGGTCAAACCTGAAGAGTTGTCACTGAGTGGCTTGTACGATTATGTCAGCTATTTAAAAACGTCGGAGCAAGATGCTTCACGGTACGATCTGGCATTGTGGCGTAAAATCACTCAACCTTTTTCCATTGCTGTGATGATGCTAATGGCATTATCGTTTATTTTTGGGCCATTGCGCAGCGTTACTATGGGCGCAAGGATTTTGTCAGGCGTGATTGCAGGCTTTACATTTTATATTTCCAGTGAGTTTTTCGGCCCACTGAGTCTTGTTTATGGTATCCCACCAGTGTTTGGTGCCGTCGCACCAAGTTTGGTATTTCTCAGCGTTGCCGTAATGTTGTTAAGACGAAAACTCTAAAAATGACAGGTAAGAACTATCAACAAAAAGGAAGGTTTGTCCTTCCTTTTTGTTATTCCGACTCAATTAACTCTAGGAAGTACCACTACTTTCGTTTTGGCCCAAATATCTTGGAACCCTCTTTTTTGCTGATCAAAGGGTACGGTGAGGTTTGCCAAGCCAAAGCCTGAGGTGAACAAACGTATTAAAGCTTGCGTGGCGCTGATTGAATTTCCATCTTGTTCGTTAATTATCAAAAGTCGCCAAGCACGCATCCCTAATGTCTGGCCTGCTCTTGTCCAGAAAAAGACGAAGAAGTAGACCCAGACAGCGGCAAGGTAAAATGTGTAAACATAGCTCCAAATGGGATGACGAGTGAGAAGGTCGCTGACATCTGCATACGAGCCATAGCCCATCACATTCAACGCAACGAGAGCTTCTAATATAGCAACGACAACACCAGCAGCCATCATCTCAAGAGCAATGATGATTAATGCATCGTAAATGAGCGCACCAAATCGGCGTAGTAATCCGGCAGGCGGTAGAGAAATAGAGTTACTCATCATATCTAAACATCTTTTGTATTCGCGAAATTGCAGCAGCATATAGCCTCGAAGAGGATCTGAAAAGAGAAGAGACGCACAGCTTGAAGGTTTGTGGTGAAAATATCGGCAAACGATTTGTATTTCAATATTTTGTTATTGCGCCAATAACTTTCTTACGTATAATGCCAACCATCAAAGGGCAATGCCCAAGATGCCGGTGTGGTGAAATTGGTAGACACGACGGATTCAAAATCCGTTTCCTTCGGGAGTGGCGGTTCAAGTCCGCCCACCGGTACCATAATTTAAACAACAAAGCCTCGACGAAAGTCGGGGCTTTGTTGTTTTTGTCCTCGAAATAATAGTCCACTATCTTAGATAAATGGGACTCTTTTGATAGCCTTCACATACTTCTATACTGAACAGCGCACATTTCTCGCTTCTAGCCATACACATTTATATCAACACTACTAATATGTAGTTGATGAACTTTTGAGTGGCTTCTTTTAAACTCATTAACTACTTAGTACTTAAGGTGTTATATAAATTGTGGCAAGCATAAAAATCACAGTAGATAGATTGCAGCCTGGCCTGCACATTAAGTTGCCCGTAAAGTGGAACGAACACCCCTTTCTTTTTAATAGCTTTAAGATTAAATCCCAAGAACAGATTCAATTGATAAAACACTTGGGGATTCAACATGTTTATATCAATCCTGCGCAAAGCGATACTCAACCCTTACCTGTCAATACGCAGCCGGAAGCCATAGAAGAATCTTCAGAGATGGAGAGTGAGGCTGAAAAATTGTGGGAAGAGAAGCAGAAACGGATTGAAAAGTTGAACGCATATCGTAGGCGAGTTCTAAACTGTGAAAAAGAGTTTGAGCGTTCTCTATCCCGTATGCGTGCGGTAATGAACAAGATACGCAATCGGCCAGAGGATGCGATAGATGAAGCTTCAATTTTGGTTGAAGATATCGTCGATAAGCTACTGAGTGAAGATAGCGTTACGCTGCATTTAATGAATGGCAAAAGTGAGTTTGAAGACATCTACTTTCATTCACTCAACGTTTCGGTCATTGCAATGATGATAGGAAAAGCGAAAGGGTATGATGCTCAAAAAATCAAAGAACTTGCTTTTGCTGCGCTGTTTCATGATATAGGCAAAATTAAGGTTCCCACCGCGATTGTTAGAAAGAAAACAACACTGACAGAGCCCGAACAAAATTATCTCAAATTACATACTAAGTATGGTTTGGATATTGCGAGTCATATCGATAGCTTTCCAGAAAGTGCAAAGAGAGTAATAGAACAGCATCATGAACTCAATGACGGCAGTGGGTATCCGCTTGGTTTAAAGGAAGCGGCTATTGATGAGCTTTCACAGGTCATTACGGTCGCGAATGTATTTGATAATTTGTGTCATCCCAATATCGTTGCAGAGCAGAAGATTCCTTATATTGCACTTTCCTATATGTATAAGCATTGTAATCATTTATATAGTAACGAAAACTTAAACGTATTGGTTAAATTTATGGGCGTTTTCCCTCCGGGAACCGTTGTTCAGCTTTCTAACAATATGGTTGGGTTAGTCATCTCCGTAAACGCCAGCCACTTACTATATCCTAATGTATTGATTTACGACCCTTCGGTTCCGCGAACCCAAGCGCCCATTATTGATTTAGCTGATCGAGATTTGAAAATTGTTAATGCTATTCTTCCGCATAAACTTCCGGATAAAATCCGAGACTATCTTAACCCACGCTCTAGAATCTCTTATTTCTTCGATAGTGATGAGTAATATGCTTCTTTGTACTGCCTCAGTGCGAGCTCTCATTGACGAAGAAAAGCACGCAATATGAAGTGTGTCACCTCAATGCTCTGGTGATAACAAGGAGATTTAGAGAGGGAAATAGGTCGCTAATTAATCGATATTTAACGCTTTGGTGTCTTTTTGTTCACTTGAGCTATCAGAAGGTACTTTTTTCTAAAAACCGCTTGCACTCATCTTCGTTCTCCCTATAATGCTGCCTCACTGACACGGCACAGCCAGCAAGGGTTCAAGCCCAACCAGCAGCCAATCAGTAGGTCAAATCAGTAAGACGAAATAATCGATAAAGTGTTTGACACTTAAGGTTATATCGCTAGAATGTTCGTCCGCTTTGAATGCTTTTAGATAAGCATCCAAGCAAGCTCTTTAACAATATAAACCTATCAATCTGTGTGGGCACTCGTTGATGATAATCAAAAAAGATTTATCAATGAACTGAGTGACCAATCAGAATCAAGTTTACTTGATTTTGGCACAGTCAATTCATTGTTGTTCTGTTGGAACAACAATAGCTTTAAAATTACTTTTTTACTTTCGAGTAA
>NZ_CAWNTB010000144.1:0-32369 GCF_963877065.1 Vibrio sp. V01_P9A10T6 | reverse complement strand
CCTGTGTTACGCATTCCTGCTGCAATACCCGCGATAGTCACCATTAAGGCTTCTTCTAACTCTGCTGGTGCGGTTTCGGTTTTGCGAGTGCGGTATAACAGCTCTGCTTGCAGCATATTTAATGGCTCAACATAGATATTGCGCAAACGGATTGACTCTTGACCCCAAGGATCGCTTTGCATCAAGTTCTCATTGTTTTCTACATTTAACACCGCTTTGATGTCTTTCTGTAATTGAGAACGCAAACGCTCACCGAGCGGGCGTAACGATTCATCGACTAAGCGTTCATCGTAATAGTGTGAGATTTCAATGTTGCACTTGGAGTAAACCATCTCTAGCATGCCCAAACGCGTTGAGAAAAATGGCCATTCACGGCACATCTCTTCCAGCAGTGCTTGGTGTCCTTTATCGATAGAAAACTGAATTGCTTCTCCCGCACCTAGCCAGGCTGGTAGCACGAGGCGGTTTTGGCTCCAAGAGAAGATCCACGGGATTGCACGTAAGCTTTCGACCCCACCATTAGGGTTGCGTTTAGCTGGACGTGAACCGAGTGGTAATTTACCCAGCTCTAGCTCTGGCGTTGCTTGGCGGAAGTACGGGACAAAGTCCGGCTCGCCGCGAACAATATGACGATACGCTTCGCAAGAGACTTCAGACAATACCTCCATTAAGTCGCGCCAATCTTGTTTTGGCTCTGGTGGTGGCAGCAGGTTCGCTTCTAAAATGGCGCTGGCGTACATCGTAAAACTATTGACCGCTACTTCTGGTAGACCAAGTTTAAAGCGGATCATTTCGCCTTGCTCAGTCACACGCAAGCCACCTTTTAAGCTTTTGGGTGGTTGTGAAAGCAGTGCCGCATGTGCTGGAGCGCCCCCGCGACCAATGGTGCCGCCACGTCCATGGAATAGTGTCAGTTCTATTCCGGCCTCTTCACTGACATTAACCAAAGCTTCCATTGCGCTGTATTGCGCCCAACCGGCGGACATTACACCTGCATCTTTAGCAGAATCAGAGTAACCAATCATCACCATCTGGTGGTTTTGAATAAAGCCACGATAGAGATCAATGCCCATTAGTTGGCGGATCACCGTTTCTGCGTTGTTTAAATCATCCAAAGTTTCGAACAGTGGACAAACGTCCATGCGATAAGGGCAGCCACACTCTTGCAACAATAGATGTACGGCAAGTACATCTGATGCGGTACGAGCCATCGAAATCACATAAGCACCAAAGGCTTCGCGAGGCTGAGAAGCAACGATTTTACAGGTGTCGATCACCTCTTGTACCGCTTCTGAAGGCTGCCAGTCACGAGGTAACAAAGGACGTTTTGAGCTCAACTCATTGTTGAGAAACGCAATTTTGTCTTGCTCGCTCCACTGGTCATAATCACCAATGCCTAAATAACGGGTGAGCTCGGAGATCACATCAGAGTGACGAGTGCTCTCTTGGCGAATATCCAAACGTACAAGATGCACACCAAACGCTTTAATCCGGCGCAGAGTATCAAGCAGCGAGCCATCGGCAATGACGCCCATGCCGCATTGATGTAAAGATTGGTAGCAGGCATAAAGCGGTTCCCACAACTGTGCGATATTTTGCAGTGGTGCTTTGCGTGCCAGTTGTTGGCCATTGATCTTGGCATCCAACACTTCCAGTGTTTCGCTGAGCAGTTCACGCAGGCGTTTGAGAATGGCGCGATAAGGTTCGTGTTCATCTATGCCAGCCAGATCGCGTAGCGCGTCACTGCATTTGGTCATCGACAGTTCGCTGACCAGCTCATTGATATCACCTAGGTAGAGATCGGCCGCTTTCCAGCGAGAAAGCAGCATTACTTCACGGGTGATTTTATGAGTCACAAAGGGGTTACCATCACGGTCGCCGCCCATCCACGAAGAGAAATGCACAGGGCGTGCATCAATTGGTAGCCCTTCACCTAAGTAGTTGGTGAGGTGCTCATCAAATTCACGAAGAAAATCAGGCACGGCTTGCCATAGAGAATTTTCCACCACCGCAAAGCCCCATTTTGCTTCATCCAGTGGCGTAGGGCGCTGCTTACGAATCACATCTGAATGCCAGCTTTGCGCGATCAACTGTTCTAAACGGCGTTCGGTTTTTTGGCGCTCTTTAAATGAAAGGTCACTGAGTTCAAGCTTGGAGAGACACTCGTTAATTTTCACCAGCTTGTTGATCATCGTGCGGCGTGTAATTTCGGTTGGGTGAGCCGTTAGCACTAACTCGATATTGAGATCGCGTACCGCTTGAGCAGCATCCAATTTACTGATTTTATTTTGATTCAGTTTAGTAAACAGTAAATTAATCGCATCAGGCTCACACACATGTTCTTCACAGTGACGTGAAATGGTGTGGTACTGCTCGGCCATGTTGGTTAAGTTAAGAAATTGGTTGAATGCCCGCGCTACTGGGGTGAGCTGTTCGTTGGGAAGGTTTTTGATCTCTTCAACCAAGCTGTCTCGGTCGGCTTGATTGCCATTACGGGCTGATTTTGAAAGTTTTCGGATGGTTTCCACTTTCTCTAAGATAACGTCACCATGGGCGTCCTGAATGGTGTTGCCCAGCAAACGGCCAAGCATGCTCACGTTACTTTTGAGCGCAGCGTATTTTTCGTTCATTGTCATCCTGCCTTGTAAAAAAATTACATCCATTGTTCCTTGCTAAGTACACAATCTAGCGAAAAGATCCCTGTAGAGTCAAATAAAGCCGACTATTTTTACGATTATTGCTGAATGTTATTGAACGTGATCATTTGGTGAATAATTGGCGTAAATTACTGAAATTTTATTACAAAAATGCCCGACCGTAGAAACCCTGTCAGGCATTTATCGCTTGAGTAAGCTTGGTAGGCTAGAAGCAGTATTTATACATTGCTTTGGACAAAATCGAGATGGTTGGATCAATAAATTCAAACGCTAGGAATTCATCCGGTTGATGCGCTTGATCGATCGAACCTGGGCCGAGTACCAGTGTTGGGCATAATTGTTGTAAGAACGGTGCTTCAGTACAGTAATTCACGGTTTGTGAAGCGGTATTGCAAATCTCTTCAATGTTGCCAATAAAGGGGTGATCATGCTGACATTCATAACCCGGAATCGCATCATGCAGCGCGGTAATCTCAATGCGACCGGGCCATTTTGCACTGACTTCATTCAGTGCATTGCGCAGCAAGTTATCGAGCCCATCTAGACTCATGCCGGGCAGCGGGCGCACATCGTAATGCAATTCGCAGCAGCCACAAATGCGGTTTGGACTATCGCCACCGTGGATATGGCCGAGGTTCAAAGTGGGGTGAGGAATGGCAAAGCCTGGGTGATGGTACTCTTTGATCAATTTGTCGCGCAGTTGCATTAACGCGAACAGCACTTCATGCATGATTTCGATGGCATTTACGCCCAGAGCAGGATCAGACGAGTGGCCCGATTTTCCTGTCACTCGAATAGCGTTGGCTACGTGGCCTTTATGGCCGCGGATGGGCACAAGGCTAGTCGGCTCACCAATAATGCAGTAATCCGGTTGAAATGGTGCATGTTCAGTGAAATGACGCGCGCCGAGCATAGTGGTTTCTTCATCACAGGTCGCCAACACATACAGCGGTTTACTCTGTTTACTCCAATCGACTTTTTTCACCGCTTCGTAGATAAAAGCAAAAAAGCCTTTCATGTCTGCCGTGCCTAAGCCATAGAAACGATCATTGGCTTGCGTTAACGCGTGTGGTTCAAAATTCCAACGTCCTTCGTCAAATGGAACGGTATCACTGTGCCCCGCGAGCAGTAGGCCACCTTCGCCGCACCCTTTCTTCGCCACTAAATTGTATTTTCCCGGCGCGACTTCAATGGTGTCGACTACAAACCCTAAGCTGGAAAACCAGCTTGCCAATTTATCAATCACATTCTGGTTACCTTCGTCCCAACGAGCATCTGTGGAGCTGATGGAAGAGGTTGAAATCAGACCTTGGTAAACCTCAAGAAAACTGGGTAATTGCATATTATCTTTGCTCCTAGTATTGACAGAGTAATTGCGAGAAGGTAAAAAACATATTAAATCACTTTGTGTGAATAAAAAACCGAGTTAAGTGTCTTTTTTTGAAATTTATAGTCATTTTTAGATTGTCTTTTTTACCTTGAAATTGGATGTCACGAGATGTTGAAAACCACAATTATCGGAGCTAGCGGTTATACCGGCGCTGAGTTGGCGTATATGGTGCAAAAACACCCACAACTCACGCTATCAGGTTTATACGTTTCCGCCAATAGCCTAGATGCTGGAAAACCAATGGCTGAGCTGCATGGCAAACTCTCCGGTATTGTCGACATGCAGGTACAACCATTAATGGATCCGGTGAGCGTTGCAAGCCAATGTGATGTGGTGTTTTTAGCTACGGCTCATGAGGTGAGCCATGATCTCGCGCCTATTTTTCTTGCGCAAAATTGTCAAGTTTTCGACCTTTCTGGTGCTTTTCGCGTCAAAGGTGATGATTTTTACCAAAATTACTATGGTTTTAAACATCAACACCCTAAATGGTTAGAAAACGCGGTTTATGGACTGGCGGAATGGAATTGTGAGGCAATTAAGCAGAGCCAATTGATCGCTGTTGCGGGTTGCTATCCAACCGCATCGCAACTTGCGATAAAGCCTTTGGTTGAAGCGGGTTTGTTAGATACAACTCAATGGCCGGTGATTAATGCCACCAGCGGTGTCACAGGCGCGGGCAGAAAAGCGACATTAACCAACAGTTTTTGTGAAGTGAGTTTACAGCCATACGGCGTGTTTACTCATCGCCACCAACCTGAAATCGTCGCCCATTTAGGATGTGATGTGATTTTTACGCCTCACTTAGGGAATTTCAAACGCGGTATTTTGGCCACCGTGACGATGAAGCTTGCATCAGGTATTTCAGAGCAACAAGTCAGCCATGCTTTTGAGAAGGCGTACGCTAACAAACCAGCGGTTCGGCTCAAATCAACCTTGCCGAGCATCAAAGATGTTGAATTTACACCATTTTGCGACCTCGGTTGGCGAGTGCAAGGTGAGCATATTATCGTCGTGTCCGCGATCGATAATTTATTAAAGGGGGCATCGAGCCAAGCGATGCAGTGTTTAAATATTCATTACGGTTTTTCTGAGCTAACGGCTTTGGTGTAACGCACCAAGCGTAAGGGTTAAATATGACAGATACAAAGCAAAATCCATTAGTGATTAAGTTAGGCGGCGCGGCGCTGTCTTGTTCTGAAACGCTAAGCAAACTGTTTGGCGCAATCGCACTGTATCAAGCCCAAGCTCAGCGACGAATTGTCATCGTGCACGGGGGCGGTTATCTCGTCGATGACCTGATGGCGAAATTACAACTAAAAACCGTGAAGAAAGAAGGTTTGCGTGTCACGCCTTATGACCAAATTCCGCTGATTGCAGGCGCGCTGGCTGGAACAGCCAACAAAATGCTGCAAGGGCAAGCGATTAAAGATGGCTTAAATGCGGTTGGTTTATCGCTCGCTGATGGCGGGTTATGCAAAGTCGAAGAGTTGGATCCAGAACTCGGCGCAGTGGGCAAGGCTTCTCCTGGTGATTCACAAATCGTGCAAGCGATTTTAGCCGCTGGTGGTTTGCCTATTATCAGCTCGATTGGCCTGACCGCTGATGGTCAAATGATGAATGTCAACGCCGATCAAGCAGCCGTTGCAGTGGCTGGCGCATTGGATGCAGAGCTCGTTCTGCTTTCCGATGTGAGCGGTGTGCTGGATGGCAAAGGCCATTTGTTGTCGAGCCTCAATGAGCAGCAGGCCAATGCGCTCATTAAAGGCAAAGTGATCACGGATGGCATGATTGTCAAAGTGAAAGCGGCGCTGGAAGCGGCAAATGATTTAGGTCGCCCGATTGAAGTGGCGACATGGCGTTACCCAGATAAGCTCAGCAAATTGTTTGCGGGCGAAAGTATCGGGACCCAATTTTTACCTCAATAAACGCATTTAATCAGTTGTTGATAACAGCTGTAAGTAATTAATCACCCAGAGCACTGACCGCCAAGCGCAGCGCCGGGAAATGGAGAAAGTAAGATGAGCAAGGTTCAAGTCAATAAAGTCGTTGTCGCATATTCTGGCGGTCTAGATACATCGGTGATCATTCCGTGGTTAAAAGAAAACTACGATTGTGAAGTGGTTGCCTTTGTTGCCGATGTCGGCCAAGGTGAAGAAGAATTGGTCGGCATTGAAGAGAAAGCGAAAGCGTCTGGCGCGTCAGAGTGTTATGTGGTCGATCTTAAAGAAGAGATGGTCGCTGAATACATCTACCCAACACTAAAAACAGGCGCTTATTACGAAGGTAAATACCTACTTGGGACGTCAATGGCTCGCCCAATCATTGCCAAAGCGCAAGTTGAAGTAGCGCGTAAAGTGGGTGCCGATGCGCTGTGTCACGGCTGTACGGGGAAAGGTAATGACCAAGTGCGTTTTGAAGGTGCGTTTGCAGCCCTAGCGCCTGATTTACATGTGATTGCCCCTTGGCGTGAGTGGGACATCGTGAGTCGTGAAGAGTGTCTTGATTTCCTTGCTGAGCGTAACATTCCTTGCGCCGCTTCATTGACGAAAATTTACTCGCGTGATGCGAACGCGTGGCACATTTCGACCGAAGGTGGCGTGCTTGAGAGTACTTGGAACGCCCCTAATGAGGATTGCTGGGTATGGACAGTAGATCCAGAGCAAGCGCCAAATGAACCAGAGTTTGTCACACTGCAGGTCGCGAAAGGCGAAGTCGTTGGCGTCGATGGTGAACTGATGACGCCTTACAACGCACTCGTTTACCTTAATGAGAAAGGCTCTAAACACGGCGTTGGTCGTATCGACATCGTCGAAAACCGTTTGGTTGGTATGAAGTCTCGTGGTTGTTATGAAACCCCAGGAGGTACCATCATGATGGAAGCGTTGCGTGCTGTTGAGCAGTTAGTACTCGATAAAGCCTCATTCGAATTTCGTGAAGAACTGGGTGTCAAAGCGTCGCATCTTGTATACGATGGCCGTTGGTTCACTCCGCTGCGTAAATCCATCATGGCCGCAGCCGATGAGCTGGCACAGGATGTTAATGGTGAAGTGGTTGTGAAGCTTTACAAAGGGCAAGCGACAGTGACGCAAAAACGTTCTGAAAACAGCTTGTACTCGGAAGAGTTTGCGACCTTTGGTGAAGATGTTGTGTATGACCAAAGCCACGCGGGCGGCTTCATTCGTCTCTATTCGTTGGCAAGCCGGATCAGAGCGTTGAACGAAGCGAAGAAGAATAAAGCCTAGGTTAACCCCCAAGGTAGAGACACAAAAATAACAATAAAAGATCGCTCTAGTAGCGATCTTTATTATAAAAATGATTGAGCAATTTGATGTGGTCACGCTCAGTCGCGACCTAAGAGCAGGAGATACGCAATGGCATTATGGGGCGGTAGATTTACCCAAGCAGCAGACACGAGGTTCAAAGAGTTCAACGATTCACTTCGCTTTGATTACCGATTGGCTGAACAAGACATTGTGGGCTCTATAGCATGGTCAAAGGCGTTGGTGTCAGTGAATGTTTTGGGCGAAGAGGAGCAGCAAAAACTAGAACTTGCGCTCAACGAACTCAAACTGGAAGTGATGGAAGATCCTGAGCAGATCTTACGCTCTGATGCAGAAGATATTCACTCTTGGGTTGAGCAGCAGTTGATCAGCAAAGTGGGTGATTTAGGCAAAAAGCTGCACACTGGGCGCTCTCGTAATGACCAAGTCGCGACCGATTTAAAATTGTGGTGCCGCCAGCAAGGTCAGCAATTACTGTTGGGGTTAGATCGCCTGCAAACGAAACTAGTGTCGGTTGCTCAGCAGCACCAAGCGACGGTTTTGCCCGGTTATACCCACCTGCAACGTGCGCAACCAGTGACCTTTGCGCATTGGTGTTTGGCCTATGTTGAAATGTTTGAGCGTGATTACTCTCGTTTAAATGATGCGATTAAGCGCCTTGATACTTGCCCGCTTGGCTCCGGCGCGCTGGCAGGTACGGCCTATCCGATTGATCGTGAACAGCTTGCTCATCATTTAGGGTTTCGCCGTGCCACGCGTAACTCGCTCGATTCAGTATCCGACCGAGATCACGTGATGGAATTGATGTCGGTGGCGTCGATCTCGATGCTGCATTTATCTCGTTTGGCGGAAGATATGATCTTCTACAACTCGGGTGAGTCTGGTTTTATCGAACTGGCTGACACCGTGACTTCGGGTTCATCCTTGATGCCGCAAAAGAAAAACCCTGATGCATTAGAGCTGATCCGTGGCAAAACTGGCCGTGTTTATGGCTCGCTTGCGGGCATGATGATGACGGTCAAAGCCTTACCATTGGCTTATAACAAAGATATGCAAGAAGACAAAGAAGGGCTGTTTGACGCGCTGGATACTTGGAACGACTGCATGGAAATGGCTGCGCTTTGCTTTGATGGCATCAAAATTAAAACCGAACGGACTTTAGAAGCGGCCAAACAAGGCTATGCCAATGCTACCGAATTAGCTGATTATTTAGTCGCCAAAGGGATCCCTTTCCGTGAAGCGCACCATATTGTGGGCGTAGCGGTGGTTGGCGCGATCGCGAAAGGGTGTGCGCTTGAAGAACTGACCCTTGCCGAGCTTAAAGAGTTTTCGTCGGTCATTGAAGATGATGTTTATGCGATCCTCACCATCGAATCTTGCTTAGAAAAACGCAGCGCTTTAGGTGGCGTTTCGCCAAAACAAGTGGCCTATGCGGTTGACCAAGCCAAAGCGCGTTTAGACAAACGTGACACCACGGCGGTGAAAGTTCGTCCTGCCCGTTTGACGGATATTGAAACGCTAGAAAGTATGGTCACTTATTGGGCGAATATGGGAGAAAACTTGCCCCGTTCACGCAATGAGTTGGTGCGCGATATTGGTTCATTTGCCGTGGCGGAACACCATGGTGAAGTGACGGGATGTGCCTCGTTATATGTCTATGACTCTGGGTTGGCTGAAATTCGTTCGCTTGGTGTAGAAGCAGGTTGGCAAGGTCAAGGACAAGGAAAAGCGATCGTCTCGTATTTGGTGAATAAAGCGCGGCAAATGGCGATTAAGAAAGTGTTTGTTCTGACTCGAACGCCAGAGTTTTTCATGAAGCATGATTTTATTCCAACCTCAAAAAGCTTACTGCCAGAGAAAGTGCTTAAAGATTGTGAACAATGCCCACGGCAGCACGCTTGTGATGAAGTGGCGCTTGAGATCAATTTGGTTGAGCAGGTCATCAAGCGAGTCAACGTCGCTTAATACGTTGATTACCAACGCGATCATTGCCGTTAATGAGGCCTTGGAAAAAGATCTCAAAAAGATCGAATGATCACGGAACAATTTAAGAAAAGCGTGGTCTATAACTGTACCACTGCTTTTTCTTAGAAGAATCTAAGAAGGCCCCAAACCTACTATTGGTTCTGGGGCTTTTTCTTTTGTGCTCTTTAGCTTTTTATTTGTCGCGCCCTTGCCGCTTACGCCAAGGGAGTACCACAAACTTCATCCACAGATGTAAAAACAGCAAACCGTTAAAGGCAAAGCCCGCTATTAGCAAGCTGATCGATTCAATGGTTTTAGGGTTCTCCCTGCATAACCACCACCACACAAGCCAGCACCCAACAGACAAAACAGTGAGCTGATCCATACAACGTTGGCAGCGGCCGATTTTTTTCCAAAACCACGAAGATTGGCAGTTATTGCAAGGCATAAGCGCGTTCATTAAAGAGAAAATAACGGCAGTATAACGTGCGCGAAGGTGTGAGTCTAAGGCGCGGCTGAAACTAAAGCGTATAAAAAACGGCCGCACAAGGGCGACCGCATGAATGGATGTTGAAAATTAACAGCCCGGACCGCAGTCCATGCAATGTTTGATCATCTCAGGACCTAAATGCAGTTTAGCGTTTAGATCACGCAGCGCGGTGCGCACGCCTTCTTCAATTACGGGGTGATAAAAAGGCATATCCAACATCTGTGAAATCGTCATCTGATTTTGATGTGCCCACGCCAGCAAATGAGCCAAGTGCTCTGCATTCGGCCCCATCATTTCAGCGCCTAAAAATCGCCCTGTTCCTTGTTCGCCATACACATGCAATAACCCTTTATTGCGCAGCATGACGCGTGAACGGCCTTGATTTTCAAACGACACAGTACCGATAGCAAAACAGCCACAATTTCCCAAACGAGTGGTTAGCTGTTTGTAGGATTCACTGACCATCGCAATTTGCGGGTCTGAAAAAACCGCTGAGATAGAGGAACGACGAAGCCCGGCACGAATATCTGGGTAGCGGCCAGCGTTATCCCCTGCAATACGACCTTGATCGGCTGCTTCATGAAGCAGTGGCAGTTGATTACTGGCATCACCAGCAATGAAAATACTGTCTACAGAGGTTTGCAGCGTATAGTAATCGGCCGCTGGTACGCCACGCGCATCAAGGGCTACATCGGTATTTTCAATTGCCAATTTATCTACGTTCGGGCGACGACCGGTTGCCGCCAACACATAGTCAACGACAAATGTCTCGAGCTGCCCTTCACGGTTGATGAATTGGATTTCAACTTTGTCGTTTTGGCCTGTTGGAGAAGCAATGCGTTTCATGCTTTCCACTTTAACGTCAGCGTCTAAATAGAATTCTTCCTTAAACGTTTTATCAGCGTAAGCCATCACATCAGGGTCGGTTAATGGGCCAACTTGTCCACCAATGCCGAACAGCTTCACTTTTACCCCTAAGCGATGTAAGGCTTGACCTAGTTCTAAGCCAATAACTCCCGGGCCAAATACGGCAACAGATTCGGGTAAGTCGTCCCACTCAAATAGGTCATCATTAATGATTAAGCGATCGCCAAGTTCATGCCATACCGCGGGGTAGGCTGGGCGAGAACCGGTAGCAATCACGATCCGCTTGGCGCTGATTCGTGTATGGTTGTCGACCTGTAGGGTGTGGTTGTCGATAAATTGGGCGTAGCCTGAGATTTTGTCTTCAGCGGGGATCTCCTCAACGCCTTCAAGCACAAATCCGACAAAGCGGTCACGTTCACGTTTTACCCGCGCCATCACTTCACGTCCATTAATGACAATTTCACCTTGAGGATGAACCCCAAAAGCAGGAGCTTTGTGGATGTGATGGACGCTTTCAGCGGCCGCAATCAGTAACTTAGATGGCATGCAGCCGACGCGAGCGCATGTGGTTCCGTATGGGCCACCTTCGATCATGACGACACTAGTCGTATGTGCTTTTGCTGCACGATAAGCGCCGAGTCCTGCGGTCCCACCACCAATAATGGCTACATCAACGTTTAACTGTTTCATCATCGCTTTCTCTAAATTTGGAATGTGAATAGTCGATGGCAACATTTAATAATGCTGTCATTGAGTCTAAATGAGGAGGATGCCCTAGGAAGATTTTCCTAGGGCAGGCGTGATTAGCCCAGGTAAGCTTCTAGCTCTTCGCTGCCGCCGATGTGTTTACCACCAACGAAAACTTGCGGAACGGTGGTACGGCCTGTGATAGCTCGTAAGCTCACTGTGGTTGCATCTTTACCCAATACCACTTCTTCATATTGAAGACCGTGGTCAATCAAGAGTTGTTTTGCTTTAGTGCAGAATGGGCAACCTGGTTTAGTAAATACGGTAACCGATTCTTGTGTTTTATAGTTAGGTGCAATGTATTTCAGCATGGTGTCAGCATCTGATACTTTGAACGGGTCACCCGGTTCATCAGCTTCGATAAACATTTTTTCGATGATGCCATCTTTGACTAGCATGCTGTAACGCCATGAACGTTTGCCAAAACCGATTTGGCTTTTATCAACTAACATACCCATGCCGTCAGTAAATTCGCCATTGCCATCAGGAATGAAAGTAATATTCTCTGCTTCTTGGTCTGCTTTCCAAGCATTCATCACAAAGGTATCGTTCACCGAAACACATAGGATGTCATCAACGCCATGCTCTTTAAACACCGGGTACAGTTCGTTGTAACGCGGCAAGTGGCTTGATGAACAGGTTGGGGTGAAGGCACCTGGCAAGCTAAATACGATAACGGTTTTACCTTTGAATAATTGATCTGTTGTGAGATTAACCCAAGCATCACCTTGACGAGTAGGGAAAGTGACTTGTGGTACCGCTTGGCCTTCTTTAGATACTAACATTCTATTTTCCTTGTGATTTTCTAAGTTAGGTTATGATTTTAAGAGCCGCTGCTCTCATTTGTTGAAGCCATTATGGAAGAAAACCTTTGATAGCTCCAATCGTTTGATGCTATGGTTTTGATAGGTGGATTCTATTGAGATTGAAGATGAACATTCGTGATTTTGAGTACTTAGTATCATTAGCTGAACATAAACATTTTCGTAAAGCAGCAGAAGCTTGTTTTGTGAGCCAGCCAACACTCAGTGGCCAGATCCGCAAACTGGAAGATGAGCTGGGAACAGTATTATTAGAGCGCAGCAGTCGCCGAGTATTGTTCACCGATTCGGGCCTGCAATTGGTCGATCAGGCCAAGCGTATTTTAAGTGAAATCAAAACCTTCAGAGATATGGCTAGCGGCCAGGGTGGCTCGATGAGTGGTCCTATCCATATTGGATTCATTCCCACTTTAGGCCCCTACCTTTTGCCGCGTATTGTGCCTTTTTTAAAAGAGCAATTTCCTGAACTGGAGCTCTATTTACACGAAGCGCAAACCCAACAGCTTGTGCGCCAGTTAGAAGATGGAAAACTCGATTGTTTAGTGTTGGCCTCCGTTGCGGAAACGGCTCACTTTAAAGAGATTGATCTGTATGACGAAGCATTGAGTATTGCCGTGCCTAGTGGGCATGAATGGGCTGCAAAAAGTGAAGTAAGTATGTTGGATTTGAAAGGGCGAACGGTATTGGCTTTAGGTGACGGTCATTGCTTACGCGATCAAGCCTTAGGTTTCTGTTTTGCGGCAGGCGCAAAAGATGACGAACGTTTTAAAGCGACCAGCTTAGAGACGCTGCGTAATATGGTCGCAGCGGGTGGGGGAATTACCCTGTTACCTGAGCTCTCTTTACCAGATGTCAAAGAGAAGGATGGCGTTTGTTACCTTAAAGCGGTCAACCCGCAGCCTTCACGCCGCTTAGTATTAGTTTATCGGCCGGGATCGCCGCTGAGGCAGCGTTTTGAGCAGTTGGCTCATGCAATCAAAACAAAGCTAAATGAGAAATAAAAAAAGAGGCTAAATTTAGCCTCTTTTTACTGAGCTTTAGAACAGCTCTTCACCTGTAGGTGAAGAGTAGATGTTGTCAGAGACACTCTCTGCGACATACTCGGTTGGCTCTGTGCCTTGAATGAAGTATTCAAACATCGAGCTTGAATCAAACTTATTGGTTAACAGGCCGGTATCGATATCGATTCTTACCCGCACAATATTGGCGGGAATGGGTTTGTCTTGCGCTGGCACATCGACCAGTACTTGACGCATAAAATCAATCCAAGCGGGTTGTGCCGTTTTTGCTCCCGCTTCCGCACCGGATACACCATCGTCATCTACATTGCTGTTTTCGGTTGTCCTACCTAAGTTGCGGTTATGATCATCAAATCCGACCCAAGCAATAGCGACCATGCCCGGTGCATAGCCGTTGTACCACGCATCTTTGGAGTCATTGGTCGTTCCTGTTTTACCACCAATATCACGACGCCCCAGCTTTTGTGCACGCCAGCCTGTACCATTCCAACCCGTTCCTTCACGCCAATTTCCGCCACCCCAAATATTGCTGTACATCATCTCTCGGACAAGAAATGCGTTTTGTTCGGAAATTACTTGTGGAGCATAGTGCGATGCAACATCTTGTTCATCGAACTCATTTGTGTCTGGGGTGCATTGCTGTTGGCAAACGACTTTTGGTGTGGCTTGATACTCAAGTTTGCCAAAGGGATCTTCAACTTTGCTGATGTAATAGGGTTCAACATAATAGCCGCCATTGGCAAACACGGAATAGCCTTGCGCCATCTTAACCGGCGTTAAGCTTCCCGCACCTAAGGCAATGGTTTCTGAGCGTGGTACTTGGTCAATATCAAAACCAAAGCGAGTGAGATACTCACGTGTTTCATCCAGCCCAACAGCGCGTAGCACTCTCACCGCCATCACGTTTTTGGATTGAGCCAAGCCAACACGAAGACGAGTTGGGCCAATATAAGTCGGTGGTGAGTTTTTAGGACGCCATGCTGTACCTTGGCTTTGGTCCCACTGGTTAATCGGCGCATCATTAATGAGTGTCGCTAAGGTCATGCCTTTATCGATGGCGGCAGAGTAGATAAAGGGTTTAATACTTGAGCCGACTTGGCGCACCGATTGAGTCGCACGGTTAAATTTATTGTGCACAAAGTTAAAGCCGCCAACCAGCGCCAGTACCGCCCCATTTTCTGGGTTCATGGCAACAAAGGCAGTGTTGGCATTGGGTACTTGGCTTAAGTACCACTGTGGTACTTCGTCGGTGGTATGGTCATCACTGTATTCAGCACGATTACGTACCCAAATTTGTTCACCAGCGGCGATGATTTCCGTCGCTGTACTCGGAACCGGTCCTTGTCGAGAATCAGTTAAGAAACGGCGAGCCCAGTTCATGCCTTGCCATTCAATGGTCTGCAATCCTTGGTTCTTAACCCAAACCGTAGCCGATTGGCTGCTTACGTGGGTAACGACGGCTGGTAATAAATCTCCATAAGTCGGTTCATTATTTAAGTGCTCGGCCAGTTGCTGTTCATTCAATGGCGTTTGGCCTTCTTTCCAAACTACTTTTTCAGCACCGCGATAGCCATGACGCTCATCATAGGCGAGTAGGTTATTGATTGCAGCTTTACTCGCGGCTTGCTGCTGTTTGGAATCTACCGTTGTGGTGACAATCATGCCAGAGGTATAGGCCGACTCTTCACCATAGCGCTCCACCATCCATGAACGGGCGATTTCTGCCACATAAGGTGCATTAAGTTCAATTTCAGCACCGTGGTATTTCGACATTAAGGGCTCAGAGCGGGCTTGCGTATATTGTGCTGGGGTTATGTATTTCTCATCAAGCATTCTCTGTAGCACCACGTTACGGCGGTTAGTCGCGCGATCTAGAGAATAGATAGGGTTCATAGTTGAAGGTGCTTTGGGAAGTCCTGCAATCAGGGCAATTTCACTCAGCGTTAAATCTTTGACTTCTTTTCCAAAATAAACTTGGGCTGCCGCTCCAATTCCATACGATCGGTAACCGAGATAAATTTTATTGAGATAAAGCTCTAGGATTTCTTTTTTCGTCAGCAATTGTTCGATATGAATAGCGATAAAAATCTCTTTGATTTTTCGCATGATCTTCTTCTCATTAGAGAGGTAGAAGTTACGAGCAAGCTGCTGAGTAATGGTACTTGCACCTTGTTTAGCGCTACCTGAGGCGATCACAGCGACCGCAGCACGAGTGATACCAATTGGGTCAAAACCATAGTGTTCGTAGAAGCGGCTATCTTCGGTGGCGATAATCGCTTCGATAAGTTCAGGCGGGATCTCTTCAATACGCAGCGGAACTCGGCGCTTTTCTCCAAATTGGGCGATGAGCTTGCCATCTTGACTATAGACCTGCATCGGTGTCTGCAATTGTACATCACGTAAAGTCGCTACATCGGGGAGGTCTGGCTTCACGTAAAAATAGAAGCCAAATATCGTAGTGACTCCAAGAATAATGCAAATCAATGAAAGTAATAACAATCGCTTTATGAACTTCACCGGATAATCCCTGTTTAGTTAAGGCTGCCCTTATGCAAACCCTTGTACTCTAGGCTAAAAATTTAGCTCTAAAAATAAATTGTGGCTTATTTAACCTCAAAATAAGCAAATCGAGCTAAGCCTAAGCAGCGTTACTGGAGCTAAGCCGTATGGGTAAATCAATGGTTACGGGTATAGATATTGGCCACCATAGTATTAAAGCGGTGGTGTTAAAGCTAGCGGGTGATTCATATGCACTCGTCGGTTATAAAGAATTATTTATTACTGAGGACATATTCTCCGATAACCACACGCTGGATTATCAGAAAATTGTAAAGAAACTCAAAGAACTAAGAAAGGGTTTACCACTATTTAGTCACAAAGTCGCCATATCGGTACCGGACAATGCGGTAATAAGTAAGGTATTACAAATAGATAGTGACCTGCAGGCGCGTGAAAAAGAGTTTGCTATTTATCAGGCATTTTCTCATCAGTCACCGTTCCCGATAGAAGAACTGAGTCTCGATTTCGTCAAAGTGATGGAAAAAAGCGTAAGTCGCAGTAGCACCGTAAGTTATCAAGTTTACGCCACTCGTAAAGACGTCGTGGAAAGCCGTGCGTTAGCGGCTCAAAAAGCGGGCTTTTTACCGATCGCGGTTGATGTGCAAATACACAGTTTGTTAAACATCTGGCAGTTGGCGAGCAGGGCACAACATCGCAGCGATTGGATGCTCATGGATGTGGGCCATACCCAAACGGCGCTCTGTATTGATTTTACTGATAAAGCCCCTTTTCATAAAGAAATCCCTCTCGGTTGTCAGTGGTTGTCCCAAGACAGCGCGATGTCGGGCACCAATGCGGAATTAGCCGATAAAAACGAGCGCTTTGTGCATGAGTTGATCGAGCGACTTCAACGTCAGTTGCAGCTTTTCACCTCCGTCAATGGCGCGGGCAGTTTAGCAGGCATTTGGCTCTCAGGTGGTGGTGCAGATATTCCGATGTTGGCGCAAGAGATCTCGCGGCGTCTCAAGCTTGAGTGCGAAATTCTCGATCCCTTCCTTCTGTTTAACAATAAGTTAGCGAAACGCCAGCGAGGTAAGCAGTCTGGGCAGAGTTTTAGCACCGCGGCTGGCCTTGCACTGCGTGGTATCGAGTGGTTGGAGTCTTCTCATGTTGCATAGTATTAACTTACTGCCTTGGCGAGAGGAACAAAGAGCGGCGCATAAGCGTCGTTTTATGGGCTTGGTCGTCTTAGGTGTGATGAGCGCTGTTGGTATTCAATGGGGTATCGGTTTGTATTTCTCCGGGCAAGCACAGCAGCAAGAGTCTCGTTTGGCTTATTTGAATCAATACATTCAGCAGCTTGATAAACAGATCAATGCATTAAAAATGACGGAACAAGAACACAAGGCACTATTAACTCGCTTATCGGTTGTTGAGTCATTGCAAAGCCAACGCAATAAAACCACCGAGTTGATGAACCTGATGCCACAGCTTATGCCTGAAGGAGTCTACGTCGATAAGATCAAAATGAATGGTGAAGAAATTGAAATTACGGGCATCAGTGACAGCACTGCGCGTCTTGCGACCATGCTCGATAATTTTGAAAAATCAGCCTTACTTTCCGATGTCAACATGCACTCTATCGTGCACGGTAATAAGCGATTTGGTAAGGAGTTTCAGACGTTTAAAGTGTCATTTATGTTTCATTCCCCGACACCACAGGGCTCTGTGCTAACCAAGATTCGGCCTACAGGAGCTGTCCATGACTAGTTTTCAAGATCTTGATATGGATGAAATGGCTGAATGGCCGTTGCTGCCTCAACTGCTGGTTATTTTGGTGTTGATGCTGATTATTCAAGGCGTTGGCGCGTGGTTCTATCTTATGCCTCAAAATGAGCAATTGCAGAACTTAAAACAGCAAGAAGAGGTGCTGAAATCGACCTTACGGATTAAGGCCAGCAAAGCTGCTACCTTACCCCAGTTGCAAGCTCAACTGGATGAATTAACTGAACGTTATGATTTTTTATTACGCCAATTACCCGTGCAAAAAGAGCTCGCAAGCATGCTCGCGTCGGTCAATGAACTAGGGCTAGATAACGCGTTAACCTTTACACGTATTGATTGGGGAGAAAAACAGAATAAAGAGTTTCTGTATCGTTTGCCGCTCAATATCGAATTAACTGGGAATTACCACGACATTGGTGATTTCTCAGAGGCGATCGCGAAATTGCCCCGCATTATTAATTTCGATGATGTTGATTGGCAACGGGTTAGCCAGGAAAGCAGCACGTTACATTTTAGGGTGCGCGCTTATACCTATCAATTCAAGCAAGAGGTGGACGATGAAAAACAATAATCTGCTGCTGATGGTGTTGTTTAGTACCAGTGTATTGGTTGGTTGTAAGGCGAATCAAGATTCATTGAAGGTTTATGTGGAGCAGGTCGAGGGGCAAGCACGCAAAGAAGTCTCCAAATTAAAACCCATTATTCAATTTGAAGTTGCTCATTATGCGCAACATGAATCCCGCGAACCTTTTGTGCTGCCTAAAGAAGCGATTGTACAAAATCAGCCTGTAGTGAAGGCAGACTGCTGGCAACCTCCGGCTCGCAGTAAAAATGGCCAGCTAGAGCGCTATCCGCTTAATCAACTGCGATTAAAAGGCGTGATGAGTAGCGGGGGCGCGGTATCGGCATTAGTGCAAACGCCCCAAGGCAAGGTCGTCAATGTGAAAGCGGGACAATATTTAGGTTTGAATCACGGCAAAGTTACTCGAGTTGATTCCAATTACCTGCTGATCAATGAAACCTTGCCAGACGGCTTAGGTTGTTGGAATCAACGTAACGTCAAATTGGCTCTGAAATAGAATTTGAATTTAGAGAAATCACTATGATTAAAGGACTACAGACACAAATGACTATGGTATTTCGGAGCCTCTTATTTGGCTTATTATTGAGTGTGGCAGGGCTAAGTGTGGCGGCAGAAACGGCGCAGACCAACGAGCTTAAAGGCATTGATTTTCGAGTCAATAAAAACAAAGACGCCGTATTGATTGTTGAACTCGCATCACCTTCGACGGTAGTTAATGTGCAGAAAGTGGCTGACGGTTTACAAATTGAACTGCTTAAGACGGATGTCTCCAATGAGAAACTGTATGTCTTGGACGTCAAAGATTTTGCAACCGTTGTTGAGAGTATCGAGGTATTGCGCAAAGAGCCAAGTACACAGTTACTGGCGACCATTCATGGCGAGTTTAAGTATGATTACAGCTTAAAAGGGAAATACCTTGAGGTGGTAATTGGCAAACTGAAAGAACAAGAAAAACCTAAGCCGAAGAGCATTCTTGAGAAAGAGGGCAAGCTTATCTCGATTAACTTTCAAGATATTCCTGTGCGAAATGTTTTGCAGCTTATCGCAGATTATAACGCGTTTAACCTAGTCGTCTCAGATTCGGTCACTGGTAACCTGACGCTACGGCTTGATGGCGTGCCTTGGCAGCAAGTGCTCGATATCATTTTGCAAGTCAAGGGATTAGATAAGCGTGTTGACGGCAATGTGATTTTAGTGGCACCTAAAGAAGAGTTGGATTTACGTGAAAAGCAGCAGCTTGAAAAGGCACGTTTGGCTGAAGAGTTGGGCGATCTGCGTTCTGAGATCATCAAAATTAATTTTGCTAAGGCGTCTGATATTGCGCAGATGATTGGCGGCGAAGGGGCAGTCAGCATGTTGTCTGAGCGAGGTTCCATCAGTATCGACGAGCGAACCAACTCACTGCTGATCCGTGAATTGGCTGAGAATATTGTGGTGATACGCCAAATTGTTGAATCGCTCGATATCCCGGTCAAACAGGTACAGATTGAAGCGCGCATTGTTACGGTCAACGAAGGTAATTTGGATGAACTTGGCGTACGCTGGGGCTTTACTTCGACCAATGGCAACAACACCGCAGGCGGAAGTATTGAAAGTAATTTATTCCAAGTGGGCAAATTGGGGGAAAGCACATTGCCCGTTGATGACTTCCTTAACGTAAACTTAGCGGCGACCTCCGCTAATGCCTCAAGTATAGCCTTCCAAGTGGCTAAGTTGGGGTCGGATATGTTGTTGGATTTAGAGCTTTCAGCGCTGCAACGTGAGTCGAAAGCGGAGATCATTTCCAGCCCTCGTTTGATCACGACCAACAAGAAACCCGCTTACATCGAGCAGGGTACGGAGATCCCTTATCTGGAGTCCTCTTCCAGCGGGGCAACGACAGTCGCCTTCAAAAAAGCGGTGCTGAGTTTAAAAGTGACGCCGCAGATAACGCCGGATAATCGTTTAGTGTTAGATCTCAGTGTCACTCAAGACCGGCCTGGGGATATTGTAAAAACAGGGACGGGAGAAGCGGTTGCAATTAATACTCAGCGTATTGGCACTCAAGTATTGGTCAATAATGGAGAAACCGTGGTCCTTGGTGGAATATTCCAACATAGCGTCAACAATACGGTGGATAAGGTGCCATTACTTGGTGATTTGCCATTACTTGGTGCATTGTTCCGCCGCTCCTATGAGCAAGTGGGCAAAAGTGAGCTGCTGATTTTCGTGACACCGAAAGTCGTCATTCAATAACTTACGGCTGATATTGCGATTGGTTAAAAAATAAAGTTGCATTAGTGGCACCATATCTAGATAATTTCGGGTCTTATCACGAATCATCTGTGAGGAATAGGTGCCACGAGCGTCTTAACGGTCAGTATTATACTGGCTAATCTTGTGGCGATGTCATTGAATTAACGTTGTAAATTACTGCTAAACATGGCTGAGAAACGCAATATTTTCCTTGTTGGCCCAATGGGCGCCGGCAAAAGTACAATTGGTAGACATCTTGCTCAACAACTGCATATGGAGTTTTTAGACTCAGATACAGTCATTGAAGAGCGTACAGGCGCAGATATCGCATGGGTATTTGACGTCGAAGGTGAAGAGGGCTTCCGTAAACGTGAGGAAGCTGTAATTAATGACCTAACCGAGAAACAAGGTATTGTACTCGCAACAGGCGGTGGTTCTGTTAAGAGTAAAGAAAACCGTAATCGTTTATCTGCTCGTGGTATTGTGGTCTACCTTGAAACGACGATTGAAAAACAACTTGCACGCACGAACCGTGACAAAAAACGGCCATTGCTTCAAACAGACAATCCACGTGAAGTCTTAGAATGCTTGGCTGATGAACGTAACGATCTTTACGCTGAGATCGCTGATTTTACGGTTCGTACTGACGATCAAGGTGCAAAAGTGGTAGCCAACGAGATCGTAAAAATGCTAGAAGAACATTCCTAAGTTCTTTATTTTGGAGTGCAAACCATGGAACGGATTACGGTCAGTTTAGATGAGCGTAGCTACCCAATCTCAATTGGCGCCGGATTATTTAATGATCCGGCCCTCCTTTCTTTCTTATCGGCCAAACAAAAAGTCGTCGTCATCAGTAATGTGACGGTCGCGCCTTTGTACGCGGATAAAATCTTCGCCCTTCTTGCACCGCATGCTTGTAACGTCTCCTTGCTTGAACTGCCAGATGGCGAGCAGTACAAAACTTTAGATACATTTAACACGGTGATGAGTTACCTGCTGGAAGGTAATTACAGCCGTGATGTGGTGATCATCGCTTTAGGTGGTGGCGTGATTGGTGATTTAGTTGGATTCGCCGCAGCCTGTTATCAGCGCGGAGTCGATTTTATCCAAATACCGACCACGCTGCTTTCGCAAGTGGACTCCTCCGTTGGCGGTAAAACCGCGGTCAATCATGCTTTAGGTAAAAACATGATTGGTGCATTTTATCAGCCGAAAGCCGTCATTATTGATACTGAATGTTTGGCGACTTTACCAGAGCGAGAATTTGCCGCTGGTATGGCGGAAGTGATCAAATATGGCATCATTTACGATCATGATTTCTTTGTCTGGTTGGAAGAGAATCTCGATAAACTCTATGCCTTAGATGAGCAAGCGCTAAGTTATGCCATCGCTCGCTGCTGTCAAATTAAAGCCGATGTGGTCGCTCAAGATGAAAAAGAGTCGGGAATTCGCGCGTTGTTGAACCTAGGTCATACATTTGGTCATGCGATTGAAGCGCAGCTCGGGTATGGTAATTGGCTACACGGTGAAGCGGTTTCTGCCGGAACTGTGATGGCCGCTAAAACGGCGCAGTTACAAGGTTTAATTAACGATCAGCAAGTTGAGCGGATTGTTTCTATACTCAAAAGAGCAAATTTACCGATTCATACGCCCGAAAGCATGTCGTTTTCTGACTTTATGCAACACATGATGCGTGATAAAAAAGTGCTTTCAGGCGAACTACGTTTGGTGCTACCAACCAGTATTGGTACATCACAAGTAGTGAAAGGTGTACCCGAAGCGGTCATTGAACAAGCGATTGACTTCTGCCGCACCCTGTAAATCTTCATTGATACTAATTTGACAGTTGTCTGTCAGTAGGACGGCCTAATGAGTTTGGCGAATGAATTACGTATATTGGAATTAGATTCGCAAGTCGAGCTACTTGAGCGTTTGCAATTATTGACCAATTTTGGCTCAAATGTCATTACCGTTGGTGGTGGATTAGGTTTTGGTAAATCTTGGTTAGCGCAGCGTTATTTAGAAGCGTGGGCCGAAGATAAAAACCAATCGCTGTTGCTGTGTCATCCCAATCAAGATGACCAGCAGCGTCGAGCGACCATTCTTACCCAAATCGTTTCAGGCCCGTTATTTAATCCTCACGATACACTTTCTGACAGTTTAGCTCGCCTGCTTGATGGTGGCGGTTGTGATGTGGTGATTGTTGTCGATGACGCTCATCTACTCTCCGAAACCTTAGTGTCTGAGCTATGGATGCTGGTGTTAGAAGCACAAGCCAATCCATTGTGGACCATCAATGTCGTATTATTTGCACAAGCCAATAGTCTTGATGCTTTGCTGACTCGTTTAAGCTACGGACAAGAGCATAAACCCGTAGAGCTTGAGATTGAAGCCCTAAGCAATGAAGAAGCGGATCGCTTTTTTGAAAATCTGGTCATGCGTTATGTACCCGATGAGATGGAGCGCCGCGTACGCAACGCTTACAAAAAGGTGAAACGCGTGCCTGGGGAAATCATGGCATTAGGAGAGCAGAAAATGGAAAAAAGGATCATCATCCGTTCGATTATCGGTTCTCCTGTGCAGATCGCTGCCTTGGTTTTACTGCTTCTGCTCATCATCGGTGGTGGTTACTGGTGGCTATTTACCCAGCCCTCACCCGATGAGCAAGCGTCGCAAATTACAGGTACACTCGAGCAGACGGTGATTCCGACGCTCGGGGATGCTGCTGCACCAACAGTCAATATGCTTAACGATGATTCAGCAACTGACGCCACCAATAATGGTAAGGAGCTTGCGAAAAGTGACCCGAGTTATTTAGATGCTGAAGATGATTCCAGTTCGTTACCACCCGATGTGATGGAGAATTCAGAGAGCGTGGGCATAATTGACAGCGATCAGCAACGAGTGGTGATTGAGTCTGATGTTGTGGATGCGCTTTTGGAAGGCAATTCGATCAAAGCCGATACGTCAGTGATTAATAATGCACTTGCTGATGCACAAAACCGCACGGCGCAAACTGTGCCAGTAAGTGAGACTGCCACTGCTGCTGCGCCAACGAAAATCACCTTCTCCTTTGCGAGAGAAGAACTCAAAGCCTTCTCGCCACGCAGTTATACTTTGCAATTAGCGGCAGTCAGTTCGCTTGCTGAAGCACAAAACTTTATTAACACCTACGCGCTGCAAGAAAAGGTGCGTATTTATCCGACAGCACGCAATGATGTGGAGTGGTACATCATCACCTATGGTAATTATCCAACCATCCAGTTTGCGCGTGATGCCGTTGAAACCTTACCGAAAGCGTTGCAATTGCAAGGCCCTTGGGCCAAATCACTCAGCCAAGTACAGCGAGAGATTGATCGTGCGAAATAACGCTGAGCTTGACGCAAAAATATGTTACATTCCGCAGCCTTATTTCGTGGTTGAAAGATAGAGCAGTAAATGAAGAAGCAGCGTGCCTTTCTTAAATGGGCTGGTGGTAAGTATGGCCTAGTCGAAGAGATTCAACGTCACCTGCCGCCAGCGCGTAAACTGGTTGAACCCTTTGTTGGTGCTGGCTCTGTGTTCCTCAATACTGATTTTGAACAGTATTTGTTGGCCGATATCAATCCTGATCTCATCAACTTGTACAACCTGATTAAAGATCAACCTGAACTGTACATCACCGAATCTAAGCGTTGGTTCACTGCCGATAACAACCGTAAAGAAGCGTATCTCGATATTCGCAAAGAGTTCAATAAAACCGATGATGTACTGTATCGTTCGTTGGCGTTTTTATACATGAACCGTTTTGGTTTTAATGGTTTATGTCGCTACAACAAAAAAGGCGGTTTCAATGTGCCTTTTGGTTCCTACAAAAAGCCTTATTTCCCGCAAGCAGAATTGGAGTTTTTTGCCGAGAAAGCCAAGAAAGCGACCTTTATTTGCGAAGGATACGAAGAGACGTTTCGTCGTGCTCGCAAGGGCTGTGTTGTCTATTGCGATCCGCCATACGCGCCACTCTCTACTACCGCCAATTTTACTTCTTATTCTGGTAATGGCTTTTCATTGGATGATCAAGCCTCATTGGCCGATGTCGCCGAAAAAGCCGCCAATGATCGTGGCATACCGGTACTGATTTCCAATCATGACACTAAGTTAACGCGCCGTTTATATCATGGTGCAGAACTTAACGTGGTCAAGGTTAAGCGCACCATTAGCCGTAATGGAGCAGGGCGCAACAAAGTAGATGAGTTGTTGGCACTGTTCAATACAGCGGAATGCGAAGGTTAACATTTCGCAGTTAAATCGGGTGTCGCGCTAGGATATCTTGGCCAGCTTAGGTAGAATTGCGGGCGAATTTTGCTCATCACGCATTTGCGCCCACTAGCCTAAGAGGTCAGGTATGAAAGATTTCCTAATTGCGCCATCTATACTCTCAGCAGATTTTGCTCGTCTTGGCGAAGATGTTGAGAAAGTGCTTGCCGCTGGGGCAGACGTTGTCCATTTTGATGTAATGGATAACCACTACGTTCCCAACTTGACCTTTGGTGCTCCGATTTGTAAGGCGCTGCGTGACTATGGTGTTACGGCACCGATTGATGTCCACCTGATGGTTAAACCGGTTGATCGCATCATTCCTGATTTTGCCAAAGCAGGGGCTTCGATGATCACTTTTCATGTGGAAGCTTCTGATCACGTTGATCGCACATTGCAATTGATCAAAGAGCACGGATGCCAAGCGGGTGTAGTGCTCAACCCAGCTACGCCACTTGCGCATCTCGAATTTATTATGGATAAAGTGGACCTCATTTTGCTGATGTCGGTTAACCCTGGTTTTGGTGGCCAATCTTTTATTCCGCATACGTTGGATAAACTGCGCGCGGTGCGTCAATTGATTGAGCAATCGGGTCGTCATATCCGCCTTGAAATTGATGGTGGAGTCAAAGTCGATAACATTCGTGAAATTGCACAAGCGGGCGCAGATATGTTTGTCGCAGGCTCGGCTATTTTTGGTCAACCTAATTACCAAACGGTGATTGATGAGATGCGCGCAGAATTAGCCAAAGTGGCGCGCTAAGTCATAATACTGACTACACCTCAATAATCACTACGCAACATACTTATAACGCAACAAGGGGCTTTGTGCCCCTTGTCTATTATTCGGAAGTTAAGATGTCTTTAAGCTCAATTAAATTAATCGCCTTTGATCTCGATGGTACCTTGCTCGACAGCGTGCCAGATTTAGCTGTAGCCGCCGACCAAGCGGTACAATCGTTAGGCTATTCATCAGTATCAGAAATGCAAGTGCGTGATTACGTCGGCAATGGTGCAGATGTGCTGATCGCTCGCTCACTTAGCCAAAGTTTAACCATCAACCCTGATCTTAGCGATGAGATCAAAGCCACCGCTCGTGAGCGTTTTGATGAATTTTATGCCCAAACGGGCCATAAACTGAGCCATTTATATCCCCAAGTGAAAGAAACCTTAGCGCAGCTGCACAGTGCTGGATTCACATTAGCTTTGGTGACCAATAAACCGTCTAAGTTTGTACCTGACGTATTGGTACAACATGGTATTGAGCACTTTTTTAGTGATGTGATTGGTGGTGATACCTTCCCGATCAAAAAACCTGATCCAATGGCGCTTAACTGGCTATTGGATAAACATCAACTAACGGCCAAGGAAATGTTGATGGTTGGGGATTCGAAAAACGATATTTTAGCGGCTAAAAATGCGGGTTGTTATTCGTTTGGTTTGACTTATGGCTACAATCACGGTGAGCCCATTTCAGCTTCCAACCCTGATTACGTGGCGGACTGTATCGACCAATTGCTTGATGTGTTGCGAGTTTCAGCATAAAAGTTCACACAATGCGCTAGTAAAATACTCGTCAATGAGTACACTGCATAAACCGCGTTATCGCTAAATCAAGTATCACTTAGCGAATGAGCGCGGTTTTTTTCACAGACATTTTCAGTCTTATCTCATTTTAAGTAGCAAGGAAATCATCCCTATGAGCAAACCCATTGTATTGAGTGGTGTTCAACCGTCAGGTGAACTAAGTATCGGTAACTATTTGGGTGCTCTACGTCAATGGCAACAGATGCAAGATGACTATGATTGTCAATACTGCGTAGTTGACCTGCATGCGATCACGGTTCGTCAAGATCCGAAAGCACTGCATGAAGCCACGTTAGATGCATTGTCAATCTGTCTTGCAGTTGGTGTTGACCCTCAAAAGAGCACGCTATTTGTTCAGTCACACGTACCAGAGCATGCTCAATTGGGTTGGCTTCTCAACTGCTACACGCAGATGGGTGAATTGAGCCGCATGACTCAGTTCAAAGACAAATCAGCACGTTATGCGAACGATGTGAATGCGGGCTTATTCGGTTATCCGGTGTTGATGGCGGCCGATATTCTACTTTATGGCGCTCACCAAGTACCTGTAGGCAGTGACCAAAAGCAGCACTTAGAGCTTGCGCGAGATATCGCGACTCGTTTTAACAATATCTATAGTCCTGAAAAGCCGATCTTTACCATTCCAGAGCCTTACATTCCGCAAGTGAACGCGCGAGTAATGAGCCTGCAAGATGCGACGAAAAAGATGTCGAAGTCAGATGATAACCGTAAGAACGTCATCACCTTGCTGGAAGATCCAAAGTCGATTATTAAGAAAGTTAATAAGGCTCAGACAGATACTGAAACGCCACCGCGCATCGCTTTTGATACCGAAAACAAAGCGGGTATCTCCAACTTAATGAGTTTGTACTCTGCGGCGACAGGCAAAAGCTTTGCTGAGATTGAAGCGCAATATCAAGGTGTTGAGATGTACGGCCCTTTCAAGAAAGATGTTGGAGAAGCGCTGGTTGCCATGCTGGAGCCTGTACAAGCTGAATACGCGCGTATTCGAGAAGATCGCGCGTATCTTGATTCAGTAATGAAAGCGGGTGCAGAAAAAGCCTCGGCTCGCGCTGCGATCACCTTGAAACAAGCATTTAAAGCGGTAGGGTTTGTCGAGCGTCCTTAGTTTTTTCTGCGACAACTTAACTCTTTTCACATTAAATAAAGCTAGGTTTTCCTAGCTTTATTTTTTACTTCTGCTTAATAAAATTTGATCTTTCTCTTTGTAGGCTTAGGTCTACACTTTAAATCACAGTCATGATGATGAGTTTTGAAGATGAGACGACTGCTGTTATTAGGATTGACGTTTATTTGTAGTGCCGCCGCTGCAGAGCAGGTTCGTATTTGTGTTGGTGATGCGAATGTTTGGCCCCCGTTCACCTATTGGCAGGGGAGCTCGTATCAAGAAAAAAACGATTCCTTAACTGGCTCAGCGACAACGCTAGTCTTGGACGCATTAAAATCTCACAACATCGATTACCAGTTTTATTTTATGCCTTGGGCGCGGGTCCAACATGAACTGAAACAAGAGCGAGGTCGCTGCGATCTGACATGGGATGCAAGTTATCGCGCAGAAAGGGCTGAGTACAGCTATTTTTCGGTGCCGCTTTATACGATTCAACTCGGTTATTTTACGCTGCCAGACAACTATGAAAATTTGCAAGACCCATCCGTTGATGGCGTATTATGCGGAGTTAATGGCTTTAATTATGAGAATTTTGCACTGTCTAGAGAACCCTCTCTCTATTTAAATTCCGTACAGCAAGCGCTGAATATGCTGCAAAAAGAGCGCTGTGACTGGTTTGCGAGTGAAATTGAACCCATTTATGGTGGAATTCAGTTGGGTCTATATCAAATTGATCGGCCAATCGTTCACCATTTGCTCGATAGGAACAAGCAGTACCATGTGCAAATTCGCCGTAGCTTAGAAAATTCGATGCCGTTGTTAAATCAGCTCAATGTCTATTTTCTTGAAGCGCAACAAACCGGTCGCGCGCAGGCCGTCTTTGATCGCTATCTCTCTTTTAGCCAGTCACAATAATCAAACCAAGGTGTTTGTTGTGTACGGGGCACCTTGTTTGCTGTTCTTTTTAGAAAAATAAGACTTTTCACCTCACTGCAATATCACTGTCGAAAACCCCCTTTACCTTCTTTGTTGAAAGTTTGCGCTTAGTTCAAGTATTTGCGCTGGCTATGCGATGTTGATCTCGATATGAATGGTGAATGTTTTTATCTTTCATTTAAAAACACAACACTGTACGCGCAAATGGAACCAATCCCCTTTATAAACGTGATTTACAACACCTTGCTTACCACTTCGGTTACAGAGCAGGGAAAGAGGTGAACAATGGAATCGACACGAATTAAACCCTTTGGCCGAACATTACTCGCTGCGGCGATAAGCTCCACATTGGCTGTATCAGCTCAAGCTGAGATTATTATTTCTCAGTATGTAGAAGGCAGCAGCTTCAATAAGGCCATCGAAATTGCTAACACTAGCAATGCATCCGTCAGTTTAGACAATTTCATTTTAGCGAAATCAAGCAATGGCGGTGGGAACTGGGATACACAGTTGCCCCTGACTGGGCGAGTAATTGCCGCGAATGATGTGTTAGTGATTTCTCATGCCAGCGCCAATAGTGCTATTCAAGCGGTGAGTGATGAAAATGATGGCTCGGTGATTAATTTTAACGGTGATGATCCGGTGGCGCTGCTAAACAGTGATGGTAGCGTACATGATGTGTTGGGAGTGATGGGCGGCATTAACTGGGGCAAGGACACCACTTTAGTGCGTAATAGCGATAGCCTCACGCCCTCTGCGGCTTATCAAGCTGCGCAGTGGAGCGCGCTAACCAAAGATAATATTGAAGGGTTAGGCGCACTCGATGCCATTGAGCCACCGGCTGAATTTACCTGTACTCAAGAGGGATCTGAGCCCACCTTTACCTCTATTCAAGCGATCCAAGGCGAAGGGCAAACCTCTCCTTTTATTAGTGGCTACCCTTACATCACCGACCAAGAATATTTTGTCAAAGGTGTCGTGAGTGCCATTACCACAGGGTTGACTAAAGGTTTTTATCTGCAAGCGTTGGAAGATGATTACAACTTAAATACCTCTGAAGGTTTGTTTGTTTTTACCGATCAATCAAGTTCAAGTTTAAAACCGGGGGATGTGGTTTGTGTGAAAGGTAAAGTACAGGAGTATTACAACCTCACACAGCTTAAAGTCGAAAACAACCAATGGCTAAAACAAGGTGAGCAAGAGGCTCCACAAGCGACCGCGATAGAGATTTTGCCCACCGATGAGAACTTTGAGCACACATTAGAGCGTTATGAAGGCATGTTGGTAAAAACCACACCAGAGCTGGATATGCGTGTGACGCGCACCTTTGGTTATGACTATGCTTCTCGTCGCAATAACATGGTGTTAGCGCAAGGTCGTATTAACATGCAGCCGAACCAGCTATTCGCTGCGGGCTCTGAGCAAGCCAAACAACAGAGCATCGAAAACGCGCAGCGCCGCTTGTTTATTGAATCAGATGCGAAAGCCGCCGATGGCCAAATTCCGTACTACCCAGAGTTTGGTCGCAGTGATATTGATCAAAATGGTTCGACTGAAGATTACATCCGCATTGATGACAGCATCATAGGTTTAGAAGGTGTGCTCTCATACGGTTACAACGAATATCGTCTGATTGTGACCAATTCGCTTAGCCAAGAGAATTTCGTACGCAATGATCCTCGCAGCGAGAAACCGGATATCGATGAAGGCGATCTGCGCATTGCCACATTCAACGTGCTTAACTATTTCAACTCGCCGTTTGGCGGTGATGCAAATCAGCATGGTGATAATCGTGGTGCTAATAACCTTGCAGAATTTGAACTGCAGCAAGCGAAGATCGTCAATGCGATTGTACGTTTGGATGCCGATATTGTCGGTTTGATGGAAATTGAGAATAACGGTTTCGGTGCAGGGTCGGCGATTGCGCAATTGGTCAATCAGATCAACAGCCAGATCTCGGATAAGAAAAAGCATTACCGTTTTGTCGCGATTGACTCAAATAATGATGGTGTGACCGATGAACTTGATTCTATTGGCACGGATGTGATCACCACAGGAGTGATTTATCGTGAAAAAGTAGTGAAGTTGACAGAGAATCGTGTAATTCCAATGCCAAGCCAGCAAGCACCAGAAGTGTTGGATGACAAAGGTAAAGTGATTGAAGATGGTAAAAATTACCAGCGTGACACGCTTGCACCGACCTTCAAAGTTAAAGGTGGCAATGAGAAAATTACCGTCGCGGTTAACCATCTAAAATCCAAAGGCTCGGCATGTTGGGAAGATGCCGCACCAGTTGAACAAGGTGGGCAAGGCGGTAAAGATCTTGATTTTCAAGGTGCATGTGAACAATTCCGTGTCGCAGCTGCAGTTGCTTTAGGTGAAGCGTTACAAAAAATAAAAGGGCATAAAGTCATTTTGGGTGATATGAACTCTTACGGTATGGAAGACCCGATGCTCGTATTGACGGACTACAGCCCAGAGAAGTATGGCAAAACCATTCGTGCGGCACGTAATACTTACATTGCAGGTACTCCTCAATTTGGTGATGATGGCGCGTTGATTACTCACAATTATGGGTACCTTAACGCCGTGGCCATAAAACACCCAGAGAGCTGGAGTTACTCATTTAATGATGAAGTTGGCGCACTGGATCATTTGCTGGTCAGCAAAAGTTTGAAAGGCAAAGTGGTGGATGCGACCGATTGGCATATCAACGGCGGTGAATCGACACTGTTTGATTACAACAGTGAATTCAAAGGTGATTTACCTAAATATCAAGATCATTTCCGCGCATCTGATCATGATCCTGCCGTGTTAGAACTGAACATCTATGGCGGTTCATTCGGCCTAGGAGCACTCTTCTCATTACTCGGCTTTGGTATGTGGCGACGTCGTCGTTAAGGCTTAAAGTGCGCCCCGTTAACTGACGGGGCGTTTTTGTTTTGCTCAAGCTCGGATTTTTTCAATTAAATAATCAATAAATAGCCTTACTCGTGGCGCAAGGTGGTGACGGCTCGGGTAAAGAATGTTCATGGTGTTATCTGATAGATAATAATCTGGAAAAAGCCTGACGAGGTTAGGATCATTGATTTCGTCAGCGAGAAAATTGGCAATCAAGCCGATCCCCATGCCTTGTTGTACCATTGACATCGCACCAAGCGGCGCATTGCAGATATGTTTAGGGCGGGTTTTGATGTCGCATCTCACTCCCTTTGGATTGATTAGCGTGACTTTATCTTGAGGAAGATTCAATAAAGTTAACGCAACCCATGGGTGCTGCTCTAAATCTCGTAGTTTCCTTAATAAAGGTGCACTAGCTAAGTATTTTTTACTGGCGTATATCCCCATTTTAAAAGGCATTAATTCGCGGCCAACCATTGAGCAAGATGTCAGTTCACCCATTCTGATCAGCACATCTAATTGTGTGGCTACTGGATCTTGTAAACCATCTTCGAGTTGAATATCAAACAGCACATTGGGGTAACTCTCAGAAAATGTTGAAATCAGCGGACTTAAAATATAGCTGCCGACATCAATGGTTGTACCGATCCTAATCACGCCTGCCACATCGGTAGAAAAATGCTGGACGGCCCGTAGCGCGTCTTCTGCCAGCGGTAAGAGGCCATTGGTATGTTGATAAAATGCGTGCCCTTCAGTCGTTAGGCTAACTTTACGGGTAGAGCGATGCAGTAAACGTACGTTAAGATGTGATTCTAGCAAGCTAACTTGCTCGCTCACTTTCGATTTTGCTATGCCTAACGATTCACCAGCCGAGGTAAACGAACCGTATTCAACCACTTTATTAAAAATGGCAATACGTTTTAACTCACTCAACATAATTGTTCCCTTATTGGTAACCTTTCGTTCTTGTTTTGTTATCTAGTCGACCTTTGTCATTCATCAAATAATGACTGCTCTAATTAGAGAGATATAAACCATTTTGGTTTCCTTTAAATACGGGTAAATAATAAATTTCTTCTGAATGATGGCACTATTGAGATATCTATTCCTAAATAAACTGGGATTAATAATTAAATTAGCAATGTCAATCTTATAAATATCAATATTGTGTAAATATTTTTAAT
>NZ_CAWNTB010000143.1:0-32890 GCF_963877065.1 Vibrio sp. V01_P9A10T6 | reverse complement strand
CGCGCCAACCGCCGCTACTTGCTCTACTGGATCAACAAGAGCGGCAAGATGTACAACAACTTGCAGCCTACCCGCAAGGCTCGGTCGGCTCTATCATGACGACAGATTATGCGACGTTAAACGCCGATGATGATGTGCAGCAGGCGATTGCGCGTTTACGTGAAATGGCCAACGAGAGGGAAACCATCTATCAAGCGTATGTGATTGATAAACAGAATCGCTTACTTGGTACACTTTCGCTTAAGGATTTAGTGCTGGCGCAACCGACCTCGCTTGTCTCTGACATCATGACCAAAGAGACAGTGTTTGTGCGAGCCGATGAAGATCAAGAGTGTGCAGCGCAAGCCATTAGTAAATACGATTTACTTGCGGTGCCTGTTTTTGATGAGCAATTTCGTTTGGTCGGTATAGTGACTTATGACGATGCGATGGACGTGGCCGAGCAGCAAGCGGATATGGATTTTCATAAAGTCGCTGCGGTTGGTTTTACCGGTAACCTTAAAGAAGCCAGCGTATGGCTAATGTACAAGAAACGTGTGTTTTGGCTGGTGTTGTTAGTCTTTGGTAACCTTTTTTCTGGTGCCGGTATTGCGTACTTTGAGGAGACGATTCAAACCTATGTCGCCTTGGTCTTCTTCTTACCACTGTTGATTGATAGCGGCGGTAATGCAGGATCCCAGTCAGCAACGTTGATGGTTCGAGCCTTAGCCACTGGTGAAGTGGTGATGAAAGATTGGCTATCCATGTTGGTGCGAGAGTTAGGGATTGCGGCGTTATTAGGGGCAACAATGGCCATTGCTGTTTCTTTATTGGGTTTTTGGCGAGGCGGCAGTGATATCGCTTTTGTCGTTGCGGTAACGATGCAAATTGTGGTGATTATTGGTTGTGTTGTTGGAATGCTCCTTCCGTTCATTCTGAATAAGTTTAAGCTCGATCCTGCGTCAGCCAGTGCTCCGTTGATCACGACCATTGCTGATTCTATCGGGGTGATCATCTATTTCAGCGTTGCTACCATGGTGTTGGATTTTCCACCAGTGACGTAAGCCACTCATCTGGCAGTGAGATCTACTGGTTGGAGTGTGAAATAAGCTCAACGGTTAAAAGCTTTCTCTATTTTTGGGAAAGCTTTTTAATGAATAAGGCTCATATACTCAATTTAATTGGCAGACGAACGATCAGCCGAACTGGTTGGCGGGCTATACTGCACCTCACTGAAATCCATATTGGGGAACAAAAATGCGGCTTCGGAGCGAATTTGCTCGGCGCGGCTTTCGTCACCAATACCTTGGTAAGCCAAGATCAGATTATTGTAAAAAGCAGGACGCGGTTTATGTTTTATGATGGCCAATGACCAGTCGACGTATGGCGTAATCAATTTAGGATCTTGATTATACAGGCCAATGTTGAGGTAAGTGCTGTAGACATCCCAATCAAAACGATCTTTCCAAACCACAGGGTTCGTCACCTTTTGTAGGATATCCGGGTTCTTGGGTTGAGATTTTTCAAATTGGGTAAGCACATAGTTACTGTGCAGAGCACTGAGCATATAAAAGCTCGTTAAGATCGGTAGTACTAAACTCAACACTCGAAACAGGGATTTACTGATCATGCTAAAAGGAATTGAACGGTATTTAGCCACTCGCTGATCAACCCAAAAAAGAAGAATGATGAAGGTTACCCAGTGAATAGCCGAATGGTAAAACGGATATTCGAGCTGGCTATGTAACACGATAGGGATGAAAAGGGCGAACATCGCAAGCCTGGTCCCTTTCTTGGCCGAATACATCCGCATGAGCACGAAAAGCATGGCCAGTGTGATCCCTAGCACAGGTAACAAACCGCCTTCCACCGCCCAGAATAGTAATTCATTATGAGGATGATCCATCGACGCCAACCCCGGTTGGTAGCTAGGGTTTAATTGGTGTTGCCTTGCGGTATAAAGCAAATATTCAGATTCAAATTTGCCATAGCCATAACCCGTGAAGGGTTTTTCTATGACCATATCGATGGTTTGAGGAAAGGTATAACGACGAGGGCTCTCTAAATCAGCCTTATTCTCTAGAAAATCGCCCGTGCCTTGGGAATAGACAGCGACAAACCCTAAAGCAATACCCAATAGCGTCGCAGCGCTCCATCCCCAAAATCGTGTAGGCGTCGAAAATTTAAATAGGTAAGGCAGAACAAAAAGCGTGCCGAGTACCGCGCCAATCCAGCCAGTGCGCGAGGCTAATATCACCAGCAACGGTGCAGTGAGCAGTGGAGTGACATAAAGTAGGCTCACTTCGCTAACATGCTGATTGTACTTTTTCGGTTGACGAGCCAGTAAATAGCCGGACATAACCAGCCCTGTCGCGAGAAAGCTCGCCATCACATTCGGTTGCTGAAAAATGCCGTAAGGGCGGTTGATGAGGGTGTTGTAGCCAAAAATATTATCGGGTGAAAGCAAAAAGTATTGGTACAGACCAAATAGAGTTTCAATCAATACCGCGAGTACGATAAACCAGAGTAATCGCTGCTTATGTTTGTTACTAAAACGAAATTGTTGCAGCAATACAAAAAAAAACAGCCCAGTCCATAGTCCTAACATTCGACTCAGCGATGACTCAATTAGAGCATTCGTATAAAGCAGCGGAATCGTCATGATGGTACAACTGATGAAAAGACCGATGGTCAGTTTGGAATAGCGTAACCTACGGTTAGATGCGAGTTGATACAGACCTAATGAAAGCGTAAAACTAAGGGCAAGCCAAGTGGTTGGATTAAAAGATAAAGCCAGACCTGAGCCACCAGGGTTGGGCATAAAAAAATGCATTGCCAGTAAATAGAGAATGCCAATCGAAAGCAAAAAGGGTTTGTTTAAGGGGATGGCGGGTGTTTGTGCTTCAAGTTGTGTACCGCTTAGATGCAATGTTGCCATAGGTCTCGCGTTCCAATTAAAAGAAACCAGCAACCACTTGCTGGTTTCTTTACTTTACCGTTTTTTTCTATTTCAACATAGGCTTAAGAAAGCGTGCTGTGTGTGAACCTTCGATCTGCGCCACATCTTCGGGCGTTCCTTGAGCAATAATTTCGCCGCCGCCTTGTCCACCTTCTGGCCCTAAGTCGATCACCCAGTCTGCGGTTTTAATCACATCTAAGTTGTGTTCAATCACCACCACGGTATTGCCGTGGTCGCGTAGGCGATGCAGTACGGTCAAGAGCTGTTGGATATCATGGAAGTGTAAGCCAGTCGTTGGCTCATCCAAAATGTACAAGGTTTTTCCTGTATCGCGCTTTGATAGTTCACGAGCCAGTTTGACGCGTTGAGCTTCGCCCCCTGACAATGTCGTCGCCGCTTGTCCGAGGCGTATGTAGGATAAACCCACGTCAATCAAAGTTTTGAGTTTGCGAGCGATCATCGGTACGGGCTCAAAAAAAGCGTAAGCATCTTCGACGGTCATCTCCAACACTTCATCAATTGCTTTGCCTTTGTAGCGGACTTCCAATGTTTCACGATTATAGCGTTTGCCCTTACACACATCGCATGGCACGTAAACATCGGGTAAAAAGTGCATTTCAACCTTAATCACACCATCACCTTGGCATGCTTCGCAGCGTCCACCGCGTACGTTAAAGCTAAAACGACCCGGTTTATAGCCTCGAGAGCGAGACTCTTGAGTGCCCGAGAATAGCTCACGGATCGGTGTGAAAATGCCCGTATAGGTGGCAGGGTTTGAGCGGGGAGTTCGGCCTATCGGGCTTTGGTCAATGTCGATGACCTTATCAAAATGCTCTAACCCTTTGATTTTTTGATATGGAGCAGGCGTTGCTGTGGTGGCTCCATTTAAGGCCGTATGAGCAATTTTAAAAAAGGTATCATTAATTAAGGTTGATTTACCGGAGCCTGAAACACCTGTTACGCAGCTAAATAAGCCAACAGGAATTGATAAATCAACTGTCTTGAGGTTGTTACCCGACGCGCCGATAAGCTCCACCGTTTTCTTGGGATCTCTCGGGGTACGCACGGTAGGAATCGCAATTTTTTTCGCGCCGCTCAGGTACTGTCCCGTGAGCGAATTAGGGTTGGAAATTATGTCATTCACATTCCCTTCTGCGACGACTTGCCCACCATGCACACCAGCGCCGGGGCCAATATCAATTACATGATCCGCCATACGAATGGCGTCTTCGTCATGCTCTACAACCAATACCGTGTTGCCTAGATCGCGCAAATGCGTGAGCGTTTTTAATAGCCGTTCGTTATCACGCTGGTGGAGCCCAATCGATGGCTCATCTAAGACGTACATTACCCCAACGAGTCCAGCGCCAATTTGGCTCGCTAAGCGAATCCGTTGTGCTTCGCCTCCTGACAGGGTTTCAGCACTCCGAGAAAGGTTGAGATAATTCAACCCAACGTTGACGAGGAAATGCAAACGGTCATTGATCTCTTTCATTACTTTTTCAGCAATTTGTGCTCGTTGGCCTTCTAAATCAAGAGATTGAAAAAATTGCAAGGCATCGGCAATGCTCAGTTCCACCACTTCCGGGAGCGCGGTGTCATTGATAAATACGTTGCGAGCTTCGATGCGTAAACGGGTGCCATTACAACTGGTACAAGGTTTGGTCGAGATGTATTTCACCAAATCTTCACGGACAGAGTTAGATTCTGTATCGCGATAACGCCGTTCAAGTGTATTGAGAATGCCTTCAAACGGATGGCGTTTAACCCGAATATCACCACGGTCATTAATGTAGTTAAACTCAATCTCAGTTTTCCCCGAGCCTTTCAAGATGATTTCCTGAACCTTTTTAGGCAGTTTGTTAAATGGGGTGTGTAAATCAAAATCATAATGCGCAGCGAGTGACGTGAGCATCTGGAAGTAGTAGTAATTTTTCTGATCCCAGCCACGAATCGCTCCTTGCGCGAGGCTGAGTTGGCTATCTTGGATAACGCGTTCAGGGTCAAAATATTGTTGTACGCCTAAACCATCACAGGTGTGGCATGCGCCTGCTGGGTTATTAAATGAGAACAGCCGAGGCTCTAACTCCTGCATACTGTAGCCACAGTGTGGACAAGCAAAATTGGCTGAGAATACAATCTGTTCGCCTTCACCATCCATGTCAGTAACCACAGCAATACCGCCTGACAACTCGAGCGTTGTCTCAAAGGATTCGGCTAGGCGCTGCTGTAGGTCAGGACGAACTTTAAAGCGATCAACCACCACTTCAATGGTGTGCTTTTTGTGTAGTTCAAGGGTTGGTGGATCAGTCAGATCGCACGTTTCACCATCAATGCGGGCGCGGATAAAACCTTGTGCGGCCAAGTTTTCCAACGTTTTAACGTGTTCACCTTTGCGCTCTTTCACAATCGGTGCAAGCAGCATCAGTCTTGAACCTTCAGCTAATTCCAACACCTTATCAACCATTTGGCTGATGGTTTGAGCGCGAAGTGGAACTTTGTGCTCAGGGCAGCGCGGCTCACCGACTCGCGCATAAAGCAGACGCAAGTAGTCATAAACTTCGGTAATGGTGCCAACCGTAGAACGAGGGTTATGCGAGGTTGATTTTTGTTCAATAGAGATAGCCGGTGAAAGACCTTCAATATGGTCAACATCCGGTTTTTCCATCAAAGATAAAAATTGGCGTGCATAGGCAGACAGCGATTCAACATAGCGGCGTTGGCCCTCTGCGTAGAGTGTATCAAAGGCGAGAGACGACTTCCCCGAGCCTGATAGCCCTGTAATCACCGTTAATTTATCGCGTGGAATGGTCAGGTTGATATTTTTCAGGTTGTGGGTTCGAGCGCCCCTAACTTCAATTTTGTCCATCATCTAGGCTCTATGTAACACAAGTTAAGCAAGTATTGCATAGTGTGAGTTTTGTGCAAATAGGTACTGGATAAAAAAACAGTAAATAAAAACCACGGAACTTGCCGTGGTTTTTATTGGGGAGGCGCTAGGTGACTAACGCATTCGGTTACTTAAGCTTTATGAGTCGAATGTTTATCCAACGCGACTTTTTGTTCGTTCTTTTTGTACATGTTTTCAAAGCAGTAGTTAGTGGCTTCGATATAGCCTTCTACGCTACCACAGTCAAAGCGTTGGCCTTTGAATTTATACGCCAATACACAGCCTGATTGCGCTTGTTTGAGTAGCGCGTCGGTAATTTGAATTTCGCCACCTTTACCCGGCTCTGTTTGCTCAATCAGATCAAAAATATCTGGGGTTAAAATGTAGCGACCAATGATGGCTAAATTGCTTGGTGCGGTGCCTGGTTCTGGTTTTTCAACCATGTCATCCACTCGGAACAGATCGTCTTTGATCATTTCACCGGAAATAACACCGTATTTATGTGTTTCATTTTCAGGCACTTCTTGAACGGCAACAATTGAGCAGCGGAACTGTTTATACAGAGCGACCATTTGTGCCAAAACCCCTTTTTCTTGATTGACACATAAGTCATCGGCCAGCACCACCGCAAAAGGTTCATCGCCGACTAACTCTCGACCCGTTAAAATCGCATGGCCTAAACCTTTCATTTCACGTTGACGAATGTAGGTGAAGTTGGCGGTATCAATGATTTCACGAATATCAACCAGTAGCTCTTCTTTGTTGGTGCCACTAATTTGATGCTCTAACTCATAGTTTTTATCGAAGTGATCCATGATCGAGTGTTTTCCACGCCCAGTCACAATACACATCCCGGTCATTCCGGCTTGAATCGCCTCTTCAACACCATATTCGATCAAGGGTTTATTGACTACTGGCATCATCTCTTTGGGCATTGATTTTGTCGCTGGAAGAAAACGTGTACCGTAGCCAGCGGCTGGGAATAGGCATTTTTTGATCATGCTATAACCTTATTTTTATTTGAATTGTTAATTGATGGCGCAACCTTATCATGCTTTATGAAACGCTATCACCACTAAAGCGGTGAACTCAGCTAAATTCTGCGTGAAAGCACATAATTAAGACAGAATATTTTGATTGGCCCACGCAATCGCTTGGACCCTATTTTTGACCGATAGCTTTTTGAATATTTGGTAGAGATGTGATTTGACTGTGAATTCACTGATGAATAAATCTTCCGACATTTGGTTATTCGATGCGCCAGTTTGTAAGCAGCGGAGGATCTGTATTTCGCGGGCGGTTAAGTCTGTAATCACTTGAGCAGTATGGGATTCAAACGCGTAGCGATAGTAGTGCAGTAACTGGCTTACAGCGTGTCTGGGTAGCCAATTTTGTCCGTTAATGATTTCACCAAGCCCAAATGCAATTTTATCTAGGGTGTCATTTTTATAAAATAGCCCCTTTAAATGGCCAAAGGTTAATAAGTCATTCGTGGTTAATCTTTGCAACACATTGATGAGGATCGTTTCATGATGCTGACTGTTTAATGGGCAGTTTCCCAAGCGTCGTTGCAACTGCGCATAATCGGCATGGTCAATCATCAATATTTTGTGTTTATCTGAGCAATACGTTTGGCGCAGGGTTTCGGGCTCAATTTTAGGAATGGGCAGCCCAAGCCGATCGGTTAAATGGTCAATATAAGGGTGTTCTTGCTCTTTATCTAAACAGAGAAAGTAAATGGTGCGGGTATAGTTTGCTTTTCTCATGGTCACTTCCTTTTGACGAGAATGTTAGACAACTGTCTAGAAAATGACGGAAATTAGGTTATAAAGCCAACGAGATAAATAAAATTGCGCTTAGTTTCATATAGTAAGGTAACTGAGTGTTTTGTCATCCTTAAATTAGAGGTAGTGGTTCTAAAAAATAGGAAATTGAGCAAGATTGTGAGATGAATTTTGACAACTATTTCTGTGAAGATTTGTGCCTCGCATAAAGCGTGGTATCCTAGTCAGCTATTTAAAGAACACTCATGATGGAAGACGGAGCAAAACATGGCAAGCCGTGGAGTAAATAAAGTTATTTTAGTGGGTAACCTAGGTAACGACCCAGAAATTCGTTATATGCCTGGTGGCGCTGCTGTGGCAAATATCACCATTGCAACGTCAGATTCATGGCGTGATAAAGCAACTGGCGAGCAACGCGAAAAAACCGAATGGCACCGTGTTGCGCTGTTTGGCAAATTAGCCGAAGTTGCTGGTGAATACTTACGTAAAGGTTCACAAGTGTACATTGAAGGCCAGCTACAAACTCGTAAGTGGCAAGATCAAAGCGGACAAGATCGTTATACCACCGAAGTTGTCGTACAAGGTTTTAATGGTGTGATGCAAATGTTGGGTGGCCGTGCTCAAGGTGGTGCTCCAGCGCAAGGTGGAATGCCACAACAGCAGCAACAAGGTGGCGGATGGGGGCAACCTCAGCAGCCTGCCATGCAAAAGCAACCACAGCAACAGCAGTCAGCTCCTCAACAGGCTCAACCTCAGTATAATGAACCACCAATGGATTTTGATGACGACATCCCATTCTAAACGTTCGAATGTCGAAAAAAGCCGCGAAAACCGCGGCTTTTTTATATAGTTATCACTATTAGCATTTTCTTATTTGTCAGCACAGCTTAGTGATCGACAAAGTTTACGTTGAAAAGGAATTCAGCATTCATGCGGTATACACCAACACTGAAACTGAGTACTCGGTTAGTAGCTTTTGTTACGCTCATCGTAACCAGTGCAATGTTCATTTTGTTTATTGGTGGAACTTTGTCTTTTCAACGGCTTGGACAAGAATATCTCAATCACTACCTAGCAGGAATTGTGGAGGTAGTCGATAAAGAAATAGAAGATCCTGATGCCGCTTATTCATTGCAACGTTGGATGCCCAAAATGTTGCAAGCCAGTAGCATTGTTGAAATGCAGCTCTTTTCACCAGCTGGCGTTATTTACCGTTTTAAAGATACCTCGTCCAAAGTCGACCCTGCCCGTTTGTACCATATTGATATTATCCTTGAACGTAATCCAGGCTACAGCATCAGCTTTAAAGCCGTTCCGCCCTATCTCAGTTATAGCTACTCATTGGGTGCCATGTGGTCTATTACGTTGGCAGTTGGTCTCATCGTGTTTTGTTTGATTCGTGGGGTAAAGTGGCTTAAAGAGCAATTGCTTGGATCTGAATTGTTGGAGGAGCGAGGGCGAATGATTCTCGCCGGTCGAGTGGAGCAGTACGCCAAAGGTGATCACCGCGAGTGGCCTTATACGGCGAGTGAGGCGCTTGATGTCCTGATTGATGAGCTGCAAGATGCTCGTCAAGAGCGTAGCCGCTTTGATACTTTTATCCGGACCCAAACCTTCTTAGATAAGTTGACGGGTACGGCCAACCGTGTCCTTTTTGATAGCAAATTGGAATCAGCCTTGTTAGAGAATGGCGCGCGTGGTGGCGTTTTGTTAGTGCGAATCGATGATTGGGATTCTCTGTGCGAAGAAAATGATAAAAAAGCAGCGGATGATCTCGTTGTGGAAGTCGGGGAGAACATCTCTAACGTCATACAGCGTTACCCGGATGTGATTTTATCTCGCTATTACGATACCGATTTTGCCATTTTTGTGCCGCACCAAGGGGTAAAAGAGGTCGCTTCTATTGCTACACAATGTTTGAAGCTTTTAGCGCGCATATCGCCTCCAGAGCCGCTCGATAAAGAAAACTGGTGCCATATAGGTATCAGTATGTACAGCGAAGGCGAGCGGCGTGGTCGAGTGTTGGATGAGGCAGAAACGGCCTTAAAAAGTGCTCAGTTACAGCGAGTGAACACGTGGAGCCGCTTTAAAAAGAGTACTTTTTTCCAAGAGGAACGCGGCAGTGTGCGTTGGCGAACTTTGTTTGATCAGGTGCTGACGCCTGAGAAAATAATTTTATTCCGTCAACCTTGCTATTTGCTTGAAAAGACGAATGATTTAGTATGGCTGCACGATGAGTTGTTTGCGCGTATTGATGATCCAGAACAAGGTGTTATAAAAGCCTCTCGCTTTCATTCAGCCTTAGAAACGGTGGGTTATGAAATGGTAATGGATCGAGCCGTATTGCTTAAAGTCGTTCGTTTGCTTAAAAGCTCTGAAGTTAAGGTCAATGTGTCAGTGAACTTGCATGTCGTCCCATTCGCCGATAAGTCGTATTTTAAGTGGTTCCGGCATGAATTGTTGCAACTTACCTCGAGTAGCCGATCGCAGCTCTCCTTTGAGTTTCCTGAAGGTCGGTTAGTACAGCATCTCGATTATATGCGCCCCGTTATTAAGATGATCTCCGGCCTTGGTGCTAAGGTAATCGTAGGGCAGGCTGGCAGAACGATTGTCAGCACTCACTACATAAAAGATCTTAAGATTGATTTCCTTAAGTTACACCGCAGTTTGATGAAGAAAATAGACCAACGGCATGAAAATCAGCTGTTTGTTCGTAGCATGATCGGTGCTTGTGGCGGTACTCAGACTCAAGTTATTGCGGTCGGTGTTGAAACAGAGCAAGAGTGGCAAACGCTAAAAAACCTAGGCATTCATGGTGGGCAAGGCCGACTGTTTGAAGAAGAACAGCCTTTGTTACCTGAGAAAATAATTAGCCCTAGCGTGACCTTAGGGCGAAGAAATCGTTGGCGTAAAAAATAAAAGCGAACCTATATGAATCTTCAGTCACTGATTGATAAATTAAAACCATCTAAAGCGACGTTGCGGCAATTGTTCGTTGTCGTAAGGCCTGATGCTCTCTATTTCTCGGCTTTGGATGATGCGACTTTGCCGACAGAGATCCCGCTTGATGGTGCAACGTGGCAACAGGTACTCTTTCACGCACTCAAACCGCTCAACATCAAGGGTACGGTAATTAACCTTGTCCTCCACGCTCATTTTTATCAAACTTATCAAATAGAAAAACCGCAGTTACCCAAAGAAGAGTGGTCAGTCGCCCTGCCATTTTTATTGAAAGATCTGGTGACAGAGAAAGTCACTGACATCATCGCTGATGCTTTTCCGTTACCCGCAGATAATAAAATTCAAGCCTACGTGGTCTCAAAACGCACGGTATTGGAAGTGGCGTCGCAACTGAGTGCGATGGGTTTAGAGTTAGGCAAAGTCATCCCCGAAGATGAAGTGTGGGCGAGAAGTGCCGGTGATCTTGAGCATTTTCTACTGCTACAGCGCAGTAAAAACAGCAGTTTTAAGTTTGACGCATTTGTGGATCGAAAATGCTGTTTTCAACGAACGATGAGAGGTGTTGTCTCTCCCATTACTGGTGTTGCCAGCTCGGTTTTACAGCTCGATGGTTTAGCGTTAGAACTGCAACGTTCGATTGATTACCTTTCCTCGCAGCTTAAAGGGGCCTCATTATATCAGCTAAAAGTGCTGTGTGATGAAGAAGCGCAGCAAGAGTTGGTTGATGCATTAAATGAACGCCTAAATGTCAAAGTTTCCCTGCTTGATGAGCGGTTACCGAGTTCGGCGCATCTGCTGGTGGAGCAAGTGACTCGCATTGACGATTCAATGCTCAATTTATACCCGGCGCATCTTAAGCCGAAGAAAGAGTATTTTTCACTGTCCATGGTCTGCGCGATTTGGGGCATTGTCGCTTTAGTGATGCTATTGGCCTATGCCAGTTATCAATGGCAAAATAGTCAATTGCAACAGCAGCTACAAGCTAAACAAGCGCAAAATAAAGCCCTTGCTGCTGAATTAGAAACGACCAAACAGAAAGTTGATAAGCATAAGCCATCGGTTGAAAAAATGGCGGCGATTGAGCGTTTGAAGCTGCAAATTAAGGGCAAACAAGCCACATTGGATTCGATTAATGAGTTTGACCAATCACAACAGGTCGGTTACTCAGGAGTCATGCGTTCGCTAGCCACACTCAGCCGTGATGATATTTCATTAACGACCATTACCATTCAACATGAGCAGCTCGATTTGCAAGGCTTGGCTAGAGAGGCGAAAGATATTCCAAACTGGTTAAGTCAGTTTAAAAGCGAACTGAACCTAGTGGGACGTAGTTTTGAAAAGTTAAAAATTGCGCGCAATGAGCAAGGCATTCTCATCTTTGAGCTTAAAACTAAAGCGGAGGATAGCCAATGAATTGGCAGAGCATCAGCAACAAATTCTTAGCCATCAGTTCGCGTGAAAAAATGTTGATCGCCCTGTGTGGCCTAGTGGTGATTACACTGCTCTTGTTTAGCTTGTTACTCGAACCTGCGATGAAATCGGTGGCGGCTAATCGGTTACAGCTTCAGTCTGTTGAGCAGATGAACCAGCGAATGCAAGGTGAAATTCTGTTATTGACTGCTAAGCTTAATAAAGATCCGAATCAAGAGATCAATCTAGAATTCAAACAGTTAATGGCGCAGAGCCAAACTCTCTCGCTTGAGCTGGCAGCATTGGTTGATTCACTGATTACACCCGCGAAGATGGCGCAATTGCTTGAAAGTGTTTTGGCAACCAGCCCAGAGTTGACGTTGGTCTCCATGGAGTCATTAGCAGCAGAGCCGATTGCAAATAACAACCAATCATCTGAATATTCAGGCTATTATGTTCATCCTGTGAGATTGGAGTTCACCGGTAATTACTTCGCGATATTGAATTATTTGACCAATTTAGAAAGTTTACCGATGAAGTATTATTGGCGTCATTTCCAATACAAGGTAGAAAATTACCCCCAAGCCAGAGTCATTATGGAAGTGTACACATTAGGCATTAGACAGGAGTTTATTGGTGGTTAGATCCGTTTTTTCACTGCTGTTGATGTGTTTTGTATGCAGTAGTTGGGCAGCGCAAGATCCTACCGCGCCATTAGGTTGGGCGAGTGAGAGCGCATCACCTGTCAATAAGATAGAGAGTTACCCGCTACCTAGGTTGCAAAGTATTGTATGCCAACAAACCATACCTTGTGTGGCAGTGCTTAACGATCAAGTGGTTGGCATCGGAGAGTCGCTATTTGGCTACACAGTAGAAGCCATTGAACCACAGCAAGTGACCCTTTCTCGCAGAGGAAAGACGTGGGATTTAGGCCTCTTTTCTCTGGACATCAAGCAGTAAGGTATAGAAATCGTATGCGTAAAATCGTATTAGGCGTAGTCATCGTATCCTTAATGGGCTGTTCTATGGGACATCGCGATCCAGTTGAGATGAAACAGTCTTTGAATCAGGCGATTAATGAAGCCAACAGCCGAAATCTAGCCGTTCTACCGGCCTCCGTAGAAGCTGACTTGATGCCTGACATTGAGGGAATCACAGCGCGCAGTCAAGAAACGGTTAAACGCTTTCGTATCCAAGCTGATAATGTGGATGCAAGGGTATTTTTTGCCAGTTTAGTGAAAGGAACTGAGTTTAGTGCCGCCATCCACCCTGAAGTTACTGGAAGTGTAACGGTAAATCTAACCGACGTGACTTTGGATGATGTATTGGCCGTCGTTCGTGACATGTATGGCTATGAAATTATCAAAAAGGGTAAAGTGATTCAGGTTTACCCGTCAGGCCTTCGTACTGTGACTATCCCGGTCGATTATTTACAACTTAAACGTACGGGCCGTTCTTTAACTTCCATCACCACCGGTACGATCACTAATACGGATACCGGTTCTAGTTCTTCGAGTAGTTCTAGCTCAAATTCCAGTTCTAATTCCAATTCGAGTAACTCATCCAGTAATTCGAAAGGTGGGACTGAAATTGAAACCACCAGTGAAAGCGATTTCTGGCCGCAGCTTGAAAAAGCCGTTGCACAGCTGATTGGCTCGGGCAAAGGTCAAGGCGTTGTTGTCACGCCACAAGCGAGCGTAATCACTGTTCGAGCCTACCCAGATGAAATTCGCGAAGTGCGTAACTTCCTTGGCATTTCTCAGCAACGTCTACAGCGACAAGTGATCCTTGAAGCGAAAATTTTAGAAGTCACCTTGAGTGACGGTTACCAGCAAGGGATCAATTGGTCAAATATGTCCTTTGGCAATGGTGATGTTGTGATTAATAAGGTCGGTAGTGCGGCTTCGTTACTGCCGGGGATGGATGCGATTGGCACTCTGCTGCAAGGCCAAACCAATGTCACCATTTCAGATGGTAGTTTTGAAGCAGTGCTTAATTTTATGGGAACTCAGGGTGATTTGAATGTCCTATCCAGCCCAAGAGTTACCGCTGCTAACAACCAAAAAGCGGTGATCAAAGTCGGCACTGATGAATACTATGTCACTGACGTGACGGGTGTGGTTGGTAATGGCGATAACTCCAATGTTGCACCAGATATCCAACTCACGCCTTTTTTCTCGGGTATCTCGCTCGACGTGACGCCACAAATTGATGACCAAGGCAATGTGCTATTGCACGTGCACCCCGCTGTGATTGAAGTCGACGAGCAGACGAAACAAATTGAATATGCAGGCAACCAAATTGTGTTGCCATTAGCGCGCAGTACGATCCGCGAATCAGACTCGGTAATCCGCGCACAAGATGGTGACGTGGTGGTGATTGGTGGATTAATGAAATCCAACACCACTAACCGAGTATCTAAAGTTCCATTTTTGGGGGATTTACCCGGTTTAGGGTATCTGTTTCGTAACACCTCTGAGCTGACTGAGAAAACCGAATTAGTGATTTTGCTTAAACCAACGGTTGTGGGTGTTAATACGTGGCAAAAAGAGCTCGAACGCTCGCGTGAACTACTACAGGAGTGGTTTCCAGACGAAGAATAAACATCATGTATCTTGAGCACTTTGGTTTTGAGCAACTGCCTTTTCATCTCACGCCTAACACATCACTGTTTTTAGGCTTAGCACCACATTACGAGGCGATTCAGACAGTGAGTGCTGCCATTGATTTAGGCGAAGGGGTGATCAAGATAACCGGAGAAGTCGGAACCGGAAAAACCATGGTGTGTCGTATGTTGATCAATCATTTACATGATCATATTGCACTGATTTATTTACCCAACCCAGCGCTTAATGGTCGAGAACTTCGGCAAGCTGTCGCCAGCGAACTAGGCCTTAGTAAGCAAGATGATGCGGATATTGTTGATCGTATTCAGCAACAATTGATTGCGCTAAAGCAGCAGGGGAAACGAGTAGTCGCGATTGTTGATGAAGCACAAGCGTTACCAGACGATGCATTAGAAGTGCTGCGTTTATTCGGCAATTTAGAAACAGAATACACAAAGTTGTTGCAACTGGTGTTGATCGGCCAACCAGAGCTCGATGAGCGTTTAGCGCAGCACCATCTGCGCCAATTTCGCCAACGAATTACTTTTAGCGCTTATCTGCGGCCGCTCTCTTTAGATGAAACAGTCGCTTATATCGAGAGCCGCTTGAGCAAAGCCGGAGGTGATGCGCAACTGTTTAATCTTGAACAGAAAAAAGCGTTGTGGCGAGCCTGTTATGGTACCCCTCGTTTGATTAACCAAGTGTGTCACAAAGCTCTGTTGCTGGCTTTTACGCAAAACGACAGCACGATTCGCAATCAGCACCTATTTACAGCGATTCACGATACGTTTGATACCTGTAAGCCTAAGTTTAAACGCCCTTTTATGTGGGGATGGAGTCAATCATGAGTGCGATGAACGATGCACTATCAAAACTGGCACAAGCGCAACGCCAGTCGGTGGTGAACTTGCAACTGGCGCAAGTTGCCAAAGTAAAACGCAGCCGCGCTTGGTTGTGGATGGTAGCCGGGTTTGCTGCCAGCCTTGCGGTCGGTGGATGGGCGGTGTCACAGCAGCAAGCTATGGTTGACCAAGCTGCGGTTGACCAAACTATTGTCGGTCAAACTATGGTCAGCCAAACAGTGGTCAGTCAGACACTGGCCAATCAAGCGATAGTGAATGAACCTAAGAGCCTGTTGTTAGAGGTTGATGAGCGAAGCTCTTCGCCTGCGCTTGTTTCCCCAACCACCAAAATTGTCACGGAGCATCGCCCTGTTTATCAAACTGCCGTTGTTGCAGTAGACAAAAAAATGGCAAACTCAGCGACGCCCATAGTGACGGTTAAACGAGATTCTGCCTTAGCCAATCAACAGGCGTTGCGTTCTAACCGTGAGGTTGCGCTCGGTGCTGAAAGTGGCCAAGAAATCTCAAGTGTTTTAATTGAACAAGTGGATTTGACGCCAGAACAATTGGCGCTAAAAGCAATGAGCCGCGCTGATAAAGCCGTGGACAGTAATGAGCTCAAAGAGGCACTGGATGCGTACAGTGAAGTACTACGCTTTACTCCAGATAATGAACTCGCCCGTCAAAAATTATCCGCGCTCTATTACGGCAAAGGTGATGCGCGCAAAGCTTTTGAAATTTTACAAAGCGGTATAAAGCTCAATCATAACGGAGAAAGTTTGCGGATCGCGTTAGCCAAATTGCTGATTAAAGAGAAGCAGAGTGAAGCGGCGTTAACCCCTCTAGTTCATTTACCTGACAATGCTTCGATCGATTATCTCTCGCTAAGAGCAGCCTTGGCACAAAAAGCCAAGCAAGATTCACTCGCATTAGAAAGCTATCAACGCTTAGTCAAGCTTGATGCTGAGAACGCACGCTGGTGGTTAGGGCTTGCGATAGCACAAGAGCGTACGATGGATTTTCAGGCGGCCAAATATACCTACCAACAAGCGCTTGCGAAAGTTGGCCTCTCGAGTCAGTCACAACTGTTTATTCGTGATCGCCTAGTCGTACTAAGCAGTTTAGAGGAGAGTGCGAGTGCAAATTAAGCTACGAAAACGCTTAGGTGATCTGCTGGTTGAAGAAGGGATCATCACTGAAAATCAAGTGGAACAAGCGCTCGCTGCGCAAAAGCGCAGTGGACGTAAACTGGGTGACACGCTGATCGAACTCGGCTTTTTGTCAGAGCAGCAGATGCTGAGCTTCTTATCGCAGCAACTTTCGCTGCCGCTGATTGATCTCAGCCGAGCCAATGTCGATATTGATGCAGTGCAGATCCTCCCGGAGGTACATGCACGCCGTTTACGCGCCTTAATCATTGGCAAAAATGGCGACACGCTGCGTATCGCAATGAGTGATCCGGCGGATCTGTTTGCTCAAGAATCACTGCTTACGCAATTGCCTCAATACAGCTTTGAATTTGTTATTGCTCCAGAAAAACAATTGGTTGAAGGGTTTGATCGTTACTATCGCCGCACCAAAGAGATTGCGTCCTTTGCCGAGCAGCTACAACTAGAACACCAAGGCAATACCGCCTTTGATTTCGATATCGGTGATGATGACAGCGATGAAGTGACCGTTGTTAAGCTCATCAACTCTCTATTTGAAGATGCGATTCAGGTCGGGGCGTCTGATATTCATATCGAACCTGATGCCAACGTATTGCGTTTGCGCCAGCGGATTGATGGGGTATTACACGAAACCCTACTCAATGAAACCAACATCGCTTCGGCTTTAGTGCTGCGTTTAAAATTGATGGCCAATCTTGATATCTCAGAAAAACGCCTCCCACAAGATGGCCGTTTTAATATCCGAGCCAAAGGCCAATCGGTCGATATTCGTATGTCGACCATGCCAGTACAATACGGTGAGTCGGTGGTGATGCGTTTACTCAACCAATCATCCGGAGTTCGTAAACTGGAAGAGTCAGGTATTCCTGACGATATTTTACAGCGTTTACGTCATCAACTTAAACGTCCACACGGCATGATCTTAGTGACCGGCCCAACCGGCTCAGGGAAAACGACGACGCTATACGGCGCGTTATCAGAGCTCAATGTTCCCGGTAAAAAAATCATTACCGCAGAAGATCCGGTTGAGTACCGATTGCCACGCATCAGCCAAGTGCAGATCAACCCTAAAATTGACCTTGATTTCTCAACGGTGCTGAGAACCTTTTTGCGTCAAGACCCGGACATTATTCTAGTCGGGGAGATGCGCGATCAAGAAACGGTTGAAATTGGTTTGCGCGCGGCCTTAACCGGCCACTTAGTGTTGAGCACCTTACACACCAATGATGCGGTTGATAGCGCCTTGCGCATGATGGACATGGGCGCACCGGGCTATTTAGTGGCCAGCGCCGTGCGGGCGGTGGTTGCCCAACGTTTAGTGCGTAAAGTTTGCCCCGATTGTAAAGCGGTGGATGAGGTTGATGAAGCCCGTAAACAGTGGCTGACGGTGCGTTTCCCAAATCAAGTTGAAGCGGCTTTTACACGTGGGCGTGGGTGCCAGAACTGCAATTTGACGGGGTACCGTGGGCGAATTGGGGTTTTTGAAATGCTCGAACTTGAACATGAAATGATGGATGCGCTACGCGCCAACGATGCGGTTAGTTTTGCGCAAGCCGCTCGTCAGTCGAAGCAGTACAAACCGCTGCTAGCTTCGGCGATGGAGTTGGCGCTACAAGGGGTTGTCAGTTTAGATGAAGTGATGAGCTTAGGTGAAGGTGATTCATCCGGCATCATTCAAGCCATCTATCTATAGTTAAGGTTACTCATGCCAACGTATCGTTATCAGGGTCGAAATTTAGATGGTAGCAAAACCTCGGGGCATGTTGATGCCCCGACAGAAGAGCTCGCGGCGGAAGCGCTATTTAACAAAGGCGTGATTCCGACCTTAATTTCGTCAGACCAAGGGGCTGATTTTTCGATTGATTGGAAATCGCTGTTTACCCCAAGTGTGCCACTTGAGGTGTTGGTAATCTTCTGTCGTCAGCTTTACAGCTTGACCAAGGCGGGAGTGCCGCTGCTGCGCTCGATGAAAGGACTTATCCAAAATTGTGCCAATAAACAGCTTAAAGAAGCATTGGAAGCGGTTAGTAATGAGCTAACCAACGGGCGCAGTTTATCGAGCTCAATGCAGATGTACCCGAAAGTCTTTAGCCCGTTGTTTGTGTCGATGATCCACGTCGGTGAGAACACAGGGCGGCTTGATGAAGCCTTGTTGCAATTGTCTCATTACTACGAGCAAGAAGTCGAAACTCGTAAACGGATCAAAACGGCGATGCGTTATCCGAGTTTTGTTATCAGCTTTATTTTGGTCGCGATGTTCATTCTCAACGTTAAAGTGATCCCACAATTTACTAGCATGTTTAGCCGTTTCGGGGTTGATTTACCGCTGCCAACTCGCATTTTAATTGGTATGTCAGATTTCTTTGTCAACTACTGGCCGATGATGATAGGCGTATTGCTTGGGTGTTTATTTGCTTTCAGAGCTTGGTTGAGCACAGCCGCAGGGCGTCAAAAGTGGGATAAGTTTCGCTTAAGAATGCCTATTGTCGGCGGCATAGTGAACCGAGCGCAATTGGCGCGTTTTTCTCGAACTTTTGCCTTGATGTTGAAAGCGGGGGTGCCATTAAACCAATCGATAGCATTATCTGCCGAAGCGTTGGATAACAAATTTCTAGAATCTCGCCTGTTAGAAATGAAAGCTGCCATTGAAGCGGGAACAAGCGTATCCACCACCGCGGTAAACGCCAATATTTTTACGCCATTAGTTATTCAGATGATTTCGGTGGGCGAAGAGACAGGGCGCATTGATGAGTTGCTACTTGAAGTCGCGGACTTCTATGATAGAGAGGTGGATTACGATCTCAAAACCCTCACCGCGCGCATAGAGCCGATTTTATTGGTGATTGTTGCCGCTATGGTGTTGGTGCTGGCACTTGGCATCTTTTTGCCAATGTGGGGAATGCTCGACGCGATCAAAGGATAAAGGTTGTCAGATGAAAACGGCGATAGAGCGTTCTCAGTTCGTAATTTGGGGGTTGATTGTATTTGTTCTTTTGATGGCTTTGCTATCAGCATGGCAGTCGATAGAAAAAGAAGCCAATCAAACCGCATTAGCGATGGCGAGCAGTAAAATCGTAGAAAGTGCCAATTTTTATAAGCAAGATTGGTTATTAAAGGGGCGGCCCTCAACTTTAATCGCGAATGGTCGATTACTCAATATGAGTACAACGGGCTGGGTATTACCATTGGCTGAGAATGAATCAAGTATAGATTGTCGTTATTGGTTAAGCCTGCTATACCCAGATGAACAACTACTTGAAAGCAAAGTGATTTCAATTGAGTCGGCACATCAAGCAAATCAGTATCAATGTCGCTATGTTTACAGTCAAAAACAGGTGATAACCATTGAACTTTTAAGGGATAAGTTTACAGTAAGCGTCGATTTTTCAGCATGAGTTTTCGACATAAGCAGTGAAATGGGCACTCGCCCCGTAGCGATGCGAGAACAAGTGCGTATAATACACGGTAATAACAAAGAGATAGGTAGAGCATGGATAACAAACAAACGGGCTTTTCCTTAGTTGAATTAGTCGTAGTGATTGTGGTTGTCGGCTTATTAGCCGTTGCAGCGCTACCCCGCTTTTTAGATGTCACCGATGAAGCGAAAAAAGCCAGCATCGAAGGGGTTGCCGGTGGTTTTGCTACTGGTGTTCTATCGGCGCGTGCTCAGTGGGAAGCTCAGGCAAGAACCTCTGTGACTTTGGGCTCGGAAAAACAAAACACCGTCAACTATGATGGTGTCAATTTCTGGCTAACCCGCTCTACAGATAGCAGCGGGGCTGCAACAGGTTTTAGGGACGGTTATCCATTGGCGCTCAATACTGATAATACCAGTTATCCAGCGGCGATTACGGATCAGTCATGTATTGATTTAATGGATAATTTGCTGCAAAACCCACCAAAAGTTGACACAGTCGCTAATGCAGCCAATAACGCTAATGTAAAATATTCAGCACAAGCCGATGACGGTCAAGCCACTTGTACTTATGTGCAAAAAGAGGGCGGAACCGCGCACCAGTTTGTGTATGAGATAAAAACTGGTCGTGTGACCGTCACTTTGCAGTAAGTCTGCGCATTGATTAAAACATAGAGAGAAAGTAACTATGAAAAGACAAAACGGTTTCACCCTAATCGAGCTTGTGGTTGTGATTGTTATTCTCGGGATTCTCGCCGTCACCGCTGCACCACGTTTTTTGAATTTTCAGGGAGATGCTCGTAAAGCGTCCTTGCAAGGATTGAAAGGCGCTATTGATGGGGCTTCAGGTATTACTTATGGTGCCGCTGCATTAGCAGGTATAGACACAAAGCTTCAAACTGACTCCCCTGCTCCTAGTATTAATGATATTACAACCCACTATGGTTACCCGACAGCGACTTCTACTGGTATCGGTAATGCAGTCGTAGGTATTAATAGTGACTGGGATTCCAACCCATCAGCAGCAGCTGGAATCATGCAGTATTCATTTAAAGGTTACTCTAAATGGGATCAGGCACAATCTACTGGCTGTAATGTTACATATACTGAGCCTGCGTCAAGTACTGCTGCACCGTTGACAACCGTCTATACGGGTGGCTGTTAATCGTTAACTTACTTAAGTGAGGGCCAGCATGCTGGCCTTTACTTTATCTATAACGAGGGCTATTTCTCACCCACAAAAGTCAGTAAAACTTAAGCCCACGACGGAAATTTCTTATATACTTTAAGCACTTGTTTTTTCGCTAGAGGTATAAAATGCAGCAACATTTAGCAGCGCGGCGTGGTTTTACGTTGATCGAACTGGTCGTGGTGATTGTGCTGCTGGGCATTGTTGCTGTATACGCCGCAAGCCGTTATACCGGTATCTCCTCCTTTTCAAGCGTGACTACACAAAGTGAAGTGTTGGCCTCACTGCGTTTGACACAAAACCGCGCCATGCAGCGCACCGACCTCTGTAATCGCTGGTTGGTCAGCAATAATCAAGCGCAGCAAGTATCTCCTTCCGTTTCTGCTGGTGCTTGCACCACTTCACTACCAAGTACGCTTGCAGACAGCAGTTTTGTCGATGCTGCGGCGAACGATATCACCCTGACGTTAACCAATAATGATGGTAGCCATTTTTTAGATTTTGATAGTTTAGGTCGCGCCGCGCAGTGCTTAACGGCAAACTGCACCGTTACCTTAAATAATCTGCAATCGGGTGAATCTCGCCAAGTGTGCATCAATAGCGAGGGGTACATTTATGCGTGTTAACGCGCCGCGCGGGTTTACTCTCATTGAGATGATCATCGTTATCACGGTAACGGCAATAGCCATGACAGGCATTACTGCCGCGCTTTATCCTCGCTCGCAACAAAGCGCTGAACAGGTGCTAGCAGTAAAAGCCGCCGAGTTAGGCCGCGCGGTTATGGATGAAGTAATGGGCCGAGCCTTTGACCAAAACTCCGGCCCTAATGGTGGAGTGCCTGAGTGTGTATTAGTGACAGCATCAGGACGAACAATGTGTACGTCCATTGCGCAACTTGGTCCCGAATCTAGTGAAACCAATAATACTTTGTACAACGATGTGGATGATTTCCATGGCCTAACGGGATCGGTTAAAGATGTATTAGGCATTGATATCAGTGCTGATTACCAACGTTATAACGTTGAGATTCAAATATTTTATGAACAGGACAGTGGCGGGCAACTAAGCGGAGTGAACGCTAACCAACTGACTCACTATAAGCGGGTTTCTGTGGTGATCATTGACCCGAAGGGCAATCGCTACCCGTTTGCGGCGATTAAGGGCAATTTCTGATGCGTGGTTTTACCCTGATTGAAATGGTGATTGCGATTATTCTGTTGTCGGTGGTCGGGCTATTTTTAGGCTCTGTGATCCGCCAAAGTATGGGTATTTATGTTGATACCACCGCCCGCGAAGCTTTGATCCAACAAGGGCGCTTTGTTACTGAGCGGCTGAGCCGAGAACTGCGTGAAGCGGTACCAAACAGCGTGATGGTAGAAAATGGTTGCATTGAGTTTTTACCGATCACTGACAGCGCGATCTACAACGACCTGCCAACCGTGCAATCGCCTTCGGCTGCGGTGCGTTTATTGCCGATCGACAAAAAGGTATTCAATGGCGATCGTCTGGTCGTGTTTCCAACCAACGCCGCTTCGCTACGCCAAACGCCAAGTGCAAGCGGACAAACAGCGCAAGTAAACGCAGATGTGGATTTTACATCACCCAACAACACAAGCATGGTCGATGTAGCCTTGACACAACCGACTGGGTTTGTAATTCAATCGCCAGCTAAGCGAGTCTATTTTTATCGCACGCCAGTGGCTTTTTGTTATCAGAACAGTCGTATTTATCGTTACGCGGATTACACGCTTAATCGCAGTGCGCTCAGCCCTGAGCAGCTTGGCACTCCAGTATTGATGGCTGAAAACATAAGCCAAGCCAATTTTTACGTCACGCAGCCAGAGCTACAACGCAACGGCTTAGTGAAAATTGAACTGACATTTTCCGACCGCGGCGAGGAGGTAAAGTTTGACCATGATGCGCTTATCTACAACACGCCGTAAACAGCAAGGCAGCGGCTTAGTATTGGTCATCTTTATCATTGTGGTGGTCGGCTTTGTTGCATCGGTCGCGAACCGTAATCAACAGCGTAATAGCCAGCAATTGGTTTCGATGGTGTTAGGGACAAGGGCCGAAATGGCGGCGCGATCGGCGATCAACGTTGAACTGAGTCGTTTTTATCAAACGCCACCTAGCGGGAGTTGCCATACTAATTCTGTACAATCACTCACGTTTGAAGGTGAAGGATTAGCGCAATGTAGCGCACAGGTTAAATGTAATTTGGTGGGTACAATGGATGATGGCCGTACTGTTCATCAACTCACGTCAACCGGGCGCTGTCAGTCTGGCGATTGGATGTTGCAGCGAGTGATTGAAGTGGGGGTGAAAAGTGAATAGATCGTTAGTTAAAACGCTCGTGGGGTGTTTGGTACTGCTGCCTGCTTGCGCTTGGTCGTTTCAGAATATCGATCAAACCATTTATTTCCCGAGCGTAGCTCAAGGGCATGGTAGTTGTAGCTTTGCACCAAATCCTCAGTTTATTCAAAACGATAGTGCAAGAATTAGCGGGACGAATGATTCGATTGTCGATTTCTGTTCCATCAATTCCACGTCAGAACGTATCAATGCACGCTGTGATAATAATCTTTGTCAGGTTTCTGGTAATACCGTCCCCTCACTCACACTTAGCGGTATTAATCAATTCAAACCTTCCTCGAATACGAGTACGCAAATTAACGGATGTCAGAGCGGGCAGAGTTTACAAGTCACGCAATCCAATCATGGGCGTATCGAGTTATATCAGGCCTGTACTTTAACTTTTAGCAATCAGACCGAATATAAAGTGAAATCACTCACTGCGGGAGGTGGAGCTACGGTCGTTCTTTCTTCGGCGGATTATTGGATTGAGTCTCTAGAATTAAACCAAGGTAGTCAGATAATTGTTGATGGCGACGTACGTCTTTTTATCCAAAATAGTTCCGACTGGACTGGTGCTCAGATTAATGTGTCTGGCTCAGGAAGCTTGACGATTGTTGGTTATAACAACATAACGCTAAATGAAGCAAATCAAGTGAATGCCTATCTTTATGTCGGTGGTACCTTGACGCTCCATAACACATCGATAGTCAATGGCCGTACGACAAGCCGCCGATTAATGATGGAGGGGAATACTCAGATCAATCAAAATGAGCAGCAAGGCTATGCTTGTTTTGAGGATGATTTTAACCGCTCCTCGCTTGGTCAGAATTGGATCCCTTATACTAGTACTGGTAGCTTTACGCCGAGTTTGATCAGTAATCGCTTACGCTTAACTGAGGATCAGAATAACCAAGCAACCGCAGTGACTTATCAACGAATTTTCCCAGCGGCTGGCAACTTAGTTACTGTTGAGTTTGATTACTATGCGTGGGCGAATTTAACCGGTGATGGTGCTGATGGGGTGTCGATTATTTTTTCGGATGCCGAGATTATCCCTAGAACGGGTGGTTTTGGCGGCTCTTTAGGGTATGCACCCACCACAAGTTCCAATCCAATTAAGCCGGGTTTTGCTGGAGGTTGGCTTGGGGTTGGTTTGGATGAGTGGGGAAATTATTCCAACCCAACAGAGGGAAGAGTCGGAGGGCCTGGTTTTCGTCGCCAAGCCGTTGCCATTCGAGGCTCTGAAGCCGCAAGTTATCGCTATCTAGTGGGAACTGCCGCTAATTTGAACCCCAAGCTGGATGTACGTCGTACTTGTCAATGGTGGGGCTGTTCTTTCCCGGGGCCAGGTCCTGGACATCGCTATTTCATCACCATCGATTCACGAAATAATAACGCGGTTTATGTTCGTGTGGATCGTCTGGTGAATGGCAATATGCAGACAGTTATCGATTGGTTTAATGTGCTATCGAATCTTAATCAAGGTGCGACACCTGAAGAGTTCTTACTTTCCCTTGCAGGCTCAACAGGGGCTTCTGTTAATAACCATGAGATTGAAAACTTTAAGGTTTGTGCCTTGAAGTCTCGTGACGTGGGGGAGCAGGTTGATCATTTTCGTTTTACTTTACCATCGTCAGATGGGCTAACTTGCAACGCCGCTGATGTACAAATACAAGCTTGTGCAAATAGCAGTTGTAGTGAACTTTACCAACAGCCGATCACCGCGACTTTACTACCAAATTCATTGCCTTCTGCTGGCGGTGGATGGCAAGGTGGCTCCCAAGTTAATATGACGAATGGTATTGCTAATCTGAAGCTTCGTAAAAATAGCGCAGGAAATGTAACTGTGGGGGTTCAGAGCTCAGTACCTAGTGCGAAACCTTTTTCTACCAACCTTTGTCGATATGGTAGTGGGGGGTATTCTGCCCAAAATTGTATGCTCAATTTCGTTGACAGTGGCTTCATTTTGGATATACCTAATTCCTATGCCAATCAATCGGTAACTGGGACCATTAAAGCGGTACGAAAAGATAACGCTTCACAACTGTGTTTGCCTAGTTTTCAAAATGTGCAAAAACCCGTTTCCTTTTGGAGTGATTACTTGAGCCCTAATGGGGGGCAAGGTTTTAGAGCTTTATCGGTTGGTGTGAATAGTGTGGCGGTAGGTCCGTCATCCAATACTGCGACGCCAGTGGTGCTCAATTTCAACCAAAATGGTGAGGCGAGCATTAACGTATCCTATCGTGAGGCTGGTAGCCTTGCTTTGAATGCTCGTTTAACGGGGAGTGGTGATGAGCAGGATTTGCAACTAACAGGTCAAACGACTTTTATACGAGTTCCTCGTGCGTTGGTGCTTAGCACCAATCACTCTTATAACTTAGCTCATCCAGATGGAAAGTGCCCTGCTGCTGACTTAAGCTGTTTGGTTTTTGCAAGGGCAGATGAAAACTTTAATCTCAATATCAAAGCGGTTGCGGAGGCACCGATTGAGGATAATGATTTCACTAACAATTTAGGCGTGACAAATTATCAACAAGCAAACATTGAGCTTAAACATACTCTAATCGCACCAGCGACAGGCGTGCCCGGTGCTCTCGGCGAAGTTGAATATGATCACCAATTAGGTAGCTCGACGACTGTACAACAAAGAGTGAGTGAGGTTGGGGTGTTTGATTTCTCGCTGAACGCGCCAACGACGTATCTTGGACTCGATTTAGCGAGTGAGAATCTGCCGATTGCCGTTGCCTCAACGGGCCAGATAGGTCGTTTTATCCCAGCCTATTTTTCTCCTTCTTCGGTGGTGACCAGCTTACAGGCTGAGTGTGAGGTGACTTCTCCTAATGACGAATCGTTCAGTTATTTAGGACAACCGTTTGGATATAAAGAAAATCCGGGTATTTACTTACACCCAAAATCCGCGTCAGGCAGTGAAACGGTCAATTATTTCGACAGTGCTTGGTGGCGTTATGATCGGCAGTGGGACAATCGAATATATAACGATACTGTGAATAGTTTACCAATCAGCTTTGATAGCGATTTGACGAGTGTGAACCGAGTCAATGGCGTTGATTCTCGCATTGAACTCTCTGGGGAGATATTGATCTACCAAAAGCCACCACAACCAATAGTGCCTTTTAACAGCAAGTTAGATCTTACCCTCTTGGTATCCGATCTTACAGATCTTGATGGAGTTTGCTACCGCGAAACAGCCAGCAGTCCTTGCATAGACTATACGATTACAGATATTGATGATGAGATGAAATTGCGCTGGGGAAAACTGGTGATCCACGACACTTATGGCCCAGAAACGAGTGCGTTAAGTCAGCCAATCACGAGTGAATACTTCACTGCCAATGGCTTTGTTACCAATAGCTTTGATAGCTGTACAAGGTTACCAGATCTTGCGAATTTCACTTTAACGCCGACCGATCTAACTTTAGGTTCCGGTGGGGCTCCTGAAGTTTATCCTACTTTAGTCAGTCAAACGCTCGCTTTGGGTGCCGCGAATATCAACTTTACGGCTCCGGGAGCGGGTCATCAAGGATTCATTGATACTTTGCTTGATCTCAATGCTCATGGGTTGCCTTGGTTGCGTCCCTACAATGATCAAAATAGCGCGTTTGAAAATGAAGTCTCAGGCCGAGTACAGTTTGGATTGTACCGAGGCAGCGACCGGGTAATCTGGTGGCGTGAAAAAAATTAACCGGATAATTCACACAAATTCATGGAGATTTTTCTACCTAAGTTAGGAATCTGTTAGAAATTGCGTGTTTCAGTCCATGTTTATGCGTCAACGCCTTGCTGTGATCGCAAGGCATTGGTACATTTAGTGCAATTTTCTATCTTCTAATTCTTGCAGGACGAGCGAAGAATATGTTCAAAAAACTGCGTGGCATGTTTTCCAACGATCTATCGATCGATTTAGGTACCGCCAATACTCTTATATACGTTAAAGGACAAGGTATTGTCCTCGACGAGCCTTCCGTTGTTGCTATTCGCCAAGATAAAGGTCGTGGTGGAAAAAGCGTTGCTGCTGTCGGTCATGCCGCTAAGCAGATGCTTGGTCGTACGCCGGGGAATATTTCTGCAATTCGTCCTATGAAAGACGGCGTGATTGCGGATTTCTACGTGACCGAAAAAATGTTGCAACACTTCATCAAGCAGGTGCATGACAACAGTGTACTCAAACCAAGCCCTCGCGTTCTTGTGTGTGTGCCTTGCGGCTCCACCCAAGTTGAACGCCGTGCGATTCGTGAATCAGCACTCGGTGCTGGCGCGCGTGAAGTGTATTTGATTGATGAGCCTATGGCGGCGGCCATCGGTGCTGGTCTGCGTGTTTCTGAACCAACGGGTTCAATGGTGGTCGATATCGGTGGTGGTACGACTGAAGTTGCCGTTATTTCCTTGAACGGTGTGGTTTACTCTTCCTCTGTGCGTATCGGCGGTGACCGTTTTGATGAAGCGATCATCAATTATGTGCGTCGTAACTACGGCAGCTTAATCGGTGAAGCGACCGCAGAGAAAATCAAACATGAAATTGGCTCGGCTTACCCCGGCGATGAAGTGATGGAGATTGAAGTTCGTGGTCGTAACCTTGCTGAAGGGGTTCCTCGTAGCTTTACTCTTAACTCCAATGAAATCTTAGAAGCACTGCAAGAACCGCTTTCCGGTATTGTTTCTGCGGTGATGGTTGCGCTTGAACAGTGTCCGCCAGAGCTTGCTTCTGATATCTCAGAAAATGGTATGGTATTAACCGGTGGTGGAGCGCTGCTCAAAGATATCGACCGCCTCTTGACCGAAGAAACGGGAATACCAGTCGTGGTTGCCGATAATCCTCTAACCTGTGTTGCCCTTGGTGGCGGTAAAGCGTTGGAAATGATCGATATGCACGGTGGCGACCTATTTAGCGAAGAATAATGGCTTTGGGAGCCGTAAAGCTCCCATCATGACATCTAGGATTTTTATAGAATGAAGCCAATATTTGGTCGAGGACCATCTCTTCAGCTACGTCTCTTTTTTGCCGTGATTTTATCAGCCAGTCTTATGCTGGCTGATAGTCGTTTAGGTGCTTTTTCCAACGTTCGTTTTTTTCTTAATAGCTTAGTGGCTCCCATTCAATACATGGCGGATTTACCGCGCAGCATGTTTGATGATCTGTATGAGCGATTCGCCACTCATCAAAAACTGATTGAATCGAATCAACGTTTAAAACGAGAAGCGATCACCTTGAAAAGTGATTTGATCTTGTTTGATCAATACCGCGAAGAGAACCAACGGTTACGTAAATTGCTTGGATCTTCTTTTGTTCGTGATGAAAAGAAGGTTGTCACTGAGGTGATGGCGGTCGATACCTCACCTTATCGTCATCAAGTTGTGATTGATAAAGGGCGAACGGATGGCGTTTACGAAGGGCAACCCGTTATCAACGACAAAGGTATTGTTGGCCAAGTGACTTTTGTGGCGGCGCATAACAGCCGGGTGTTGTTGCTGACTGACACCAATAGTGCGATTCCAGTGCAAATTATCCGTAATGATATTCGAGTGATTGCTTCAGGGAATGGCCAGGTGGATCGTATTCAATTGGAACACATTCCCACCAGCACTGATATTGAAGTGGGTGACTTGCTCGTCACATCAGGTTTAGGGGGCGTATATCCTGAAGGTTATCCTGTCGCACACGTTTCGGTGGTCGACAAAGATACCCAGCGTGAATTTGCGTCGATCACCGCCGATCCCGTGGTGGATTTTGATCGTCTACGCTATTTGCTGTTGATCTGGCCTAACGAAGATAGGCAGCAGAAAGTATTGCAAGTTACGCCAGAGAAAATGTTAGAGGAAGCAACCGATGGCCAGTAGTGTCGTGAAAAGTAAATTGGTGATTGGTGCATCATTTCTCTTTGCTCTGGTTTTACAAACTATCCCTTGGCCGGGTGAGCTGGATCTACTGCGCCCATCGTGGTTACTGCTGGTGACATGCTATTGGGTTTTAGCGTTGCCGCATCGAGTCAACGTAGGGTCGGCTTTGATCCTTGGTTTGTTATGGGATCTGCTGCTTGGTTCAACATTGGGCATTCGTGGCATGATGATGGCCATTGTTGTCTACTTAGTAGCGATTAACTTCTTAGTGCTGCGTAATATGGCGTTATGGCAACAAGCCGTAATCATTGGCGTGTTATCTATGTTGCTTGAAGTGCTGATCTTCTGCGGCGAATATTTAATTCAAGATGTGACATTTAACCCGCTCTCGCTATGGGTTGGTATGATCAATTGCATATTATGGCCTTGGATGTTCCTACTGCTTCGTCGTGTGCGACGCCACTGGCACCTTAGATGATGAATAAAAAAATTGTATTAGCCTCTGGCTCGCCAAGAAGACGAGAGTTACTGACTCAACTGGGTTATCAGTTTGATATTGTGGTGCCCAACGTTGAAGAGTGCCGTAATGAGCATGAAGCCCCAGCAGTGTATGTTGAACGTTTATCACGTGATAAAGCACTGGCTGGTGTTGCTTTATCCAACCCTGCTTCGATAGTTATTGGGTCTGATACCATAGTCGTGCAAGGTGAAACAGTACTTGAAAAACCCGCTGATTTTGCTCAAGCACAACAGATGTTACGCAGCTTATCTGGTACAAAACATCAAGTGATGACGGCCGTAACCGTAGCAACACATGATCATTCTAAATCCGTCGTAGTAACGACGGATGTATGGTTTAAACCTTTGTCAGATGAAGAAATAGAACAATATTGGCAATCGGGTGAACCTTGCGATAAGGCTGGCAGTTATGGCATTCAAGGATTGGGTGGACGATTTGTAACGAAGATCGAAGGCAGCTATTACGCTGTTGTAGGATTACCATTATTCGAAACTGACCAGCTCTTGCACGAATTTATATAATTAAAAACATTGAGGTGTACTCATGAGTGCAGAGTTGCTACTAAACGTCACCCCGAGTGAAACTCGAGTGGCGATGATTGAAGGCGGAGTTCTTCAAGAGGTCCACATTGAGCGAGAAGCGAAACGCGGCATTGTGGGCAATATTTACAAAGGAAAAGTCAGCCGAGTTCTTCCCGGAATGCAGGCCGCCTTTGTCGATATTGGTTTAGACAAGGCCGCTTTTCTTCACGCTTCTGACATTGTTCCTCATACTGAATGTGTGGCTGAGAACGAAAAACAGCAGTTTCAAGTTCGTGATATTTCAGAGCTAGTTCGTCAAGGCCAAGATATCGTGGTGCAAGTGGTCAAAGATCCATTAGGCACTAAAGGCGCCCGTTTAACGACAGATATTACCCTACCTTCGCGCTATCTCGTTTTTATGCCCGGCGCAAGTCATGTTGGTGTCTCACAACGCATTGAAAGTGAATCAGAGCGTGATCGTCTCAAAAAAGTCGTGTCTCATTATTGTGATGAGCACGGTGGGTTCATTATTCGTACCGCCGCTGAAGGGGCTGATGAGAAAGAGCTTTCACAAGATGCCGCCTTTCTTAAACGGCTATGGCTGAAAGTGTTGGAGCGTCGAGTTAAATACAAAACACGCTCGACACTGTATGGCGAATTGGGTTTAGCTCAGCGTATTTTACGAGATTTTGTCGGCACCGACTTGACGCGGATCTTAGTCGATTCGCGCCTTGAATTTGAGAACCTCAAAGAGTTTACCTCAGAGTTTGTGCCTGAGTTAACCGATAAGCTTGAACTGTATGAAGGTGACAAGCCTATTTTTGATATGTACGACACCGAAAACGAGGTTCAGCGTTCTCTCGAGCGTAAAGTGGAGCTCAAGTCTGGTGGATACCTTATCATCGACCAAACCGAAGCCATGACCACGATTGATATCAATACTGGCGCGTTTGTTGGCCGTCGTAACCTCGAAGAAACCATTTTTAATACCAATGTTGAAGCGACCCAAGCCATTGCCCGTCAATTACGTTTGCGCAACTTAGGGGGCATCATCATTATTGATTTTATCGATATGATGTCTGAAGAGCACCGTAAGCGAGTGCTCAACTCCTTAGATGCCGCCCTGGTTAAAGATCGCGTCAAAACGAATATTAATGGTTTTACGCAGTTAGGCTTGGTGGAGATGACGCGTAAGCGCACCCGTGAAAGTATTGAACACGTGTTATGTTCAAGTTGTCCAACCTGTGAAGGCCGCGGCAGTGTGAAAACCGTTGAAACCGTCTGTTTCGAAATCTTACGTGAAATCACGCGTGTCAACCGTGCTTACGATGCGGATAAATTTGTGGTTTACGCATCCCCTGCGGTGGCAGAAACCTTGCAAGGTGATGAGTCTCATGCTCTTGCTGAGTTGGAAGTGTTTATTGGAAAAGAAGTGCGCATCCAAGCGGAGCCACTTTATATTCAAGAACAATTTGACGTTGTGATGATGTAGTAGGGCCTTTGTGATCTCAACTTTTACGCGCCTTTGGCGAATAGTATTGTGGTTTATCGTTTGCGTGCTAGTGGTGCTGGCTGTTGCTGTCACCACCTTGCGTGTGTTTTTGCCACAAATGAATCGTTTCCAAGGCGAAATACAAACGTTGATCAACCAAAATTCAGGTTTTGAATTTGAATTAAGTGAGGTCACTGGTTTTTGGCGTAATACTCACCCGTCAATTGCACTTAAGGGGCTAAAAGCAAAGCTACCTGATGGATCGCAAATTCACTTTTCTGCGCAGCAAATCGATGTTGAATTTGACCTCATTCAGTCAATAATGCAAATGCAACCTGTGGTCGCGGATCTCAGTATTCATCAACTCAAATTGGATATTCGCTCGGTAAACTGGCTTGAGCTACAGGCTGAAGATAACCAACAGAGCCGCACACAAGGCAATGTTATTCAACGTTTAGACAACCTACTGTTGCGGCAATTGGATGATTTTGCGCTACTCGACTCGACGGTTTTCTATCAATCTGTCGCGGGGGAGATTCGCCAGTTAGATATTGAACGTCTTCGGTGGAAAAATAACGCTCAGCAACATAAAGCTGAAGGCGTGGTGAGTATCGCTGATACCAGTATTAACTCTCTGTTAGTGAGTGCTAACTTTGAAGATCATGGTTCACTACGCGATATTTCAGGTCGCTTCTATGTTAGCGCTGACAATATCAAAATAAACCCGTGGTTGACTCGTTATCTCAAAGACGAAACCGGCATTAAGAAAGGACAGGTGAGTTTTAATGCCTGGCTGACCTTAGAACATAACCAACCCAAAGATGGCTATGTCGAACTTAAGCCCTCTGAACTGGTTTGGGGTGAAGAGCGTCAGCATGAACTGTTGTTAGAGTCGGGAATCATCAAACTGTTACCTATTGAACAAGGATGGCAAGTTAA